>JALWRV010000435.1 GCA_027080545.1 Parvularculaceae bacterium | reverse complement strand
ACGTATATTCAGGCAGGACATTTTAATTAGAATGAATATAAATTATGACGAGTCATGGTGGCCTATGGCCAACCCTATTCCTTCAACGGGCGTAGCTGACCATCTAGCACCACGCCCCATATTCTAATATCGGCCCATGAAGCTGCGGGCAGTTCCAGAGGATTGGCGTCCACTATGGTGAAATCCGCGCGCTTGCCCGGGGTGATAGATCCAATCTGATCGTCTAATTGTAGCGCGCGCGCCGCATCCAACGTAATCGCTTCAAGGGCATCATAAGGGGAAAGCACCTCTTCAATCTGGTAAACTCCGCCCTCGCGTGTCTCGCGCGTAATCGCACGGCTGGCCGCCAGCAGAGGTTGCGGTGGCGCTAGCGGTGCATCCGAATGCAATGCGATTGGTACACCAGCCGCGCTTAAACTGCCGAGTGGGGAAATCCACTCCGCCCGCTTCGGCCCCAAGGGTTCTGCATAAGCTTCGGCGAGATAATACACATAGTGGCTGGCAGCCGAGATGATGGCGCCCCCTCGGCCAGCCTCCTTGACCTGATCGGGAGAGAATAAACCGCTATGCTCGATGATAAAACGGTTCTGCCCGCCACTCGCGCGAAGCGCCGCCAGAGCATTGAGCGTTGCCGCCTGCGCCGCATCACCGTTGGAGTGAATATGCACATCAAGGCCGGCTTGCCAATAGGGCATGATGGTGGCCGCCAATTCATCGGGCGCGATCACCCATAGCCCTTCGCGGCCTTTCGATTGGCCGGCCAGATAACCCGGCGGTGACAACCGCATGGTCTGGGAATAATAGGCAGCATCAGTAAAAAACTTAACTTGCGGTAAGACAGGCGCAGGTATTTTCGTTTCGCCGCTGACCATTTTCTGCACCGCCTCAACACGGCCTTCACCATAGCTGCGGGCAAGCGCTCTGAATTCAGGCACCAGATAAAGACGATAGCCACTTTTCTGCATCGACCAGTTGGTGGCAATATTCCGGTTCTCAATATCCCAACCGAACAGGCCATAACCCATTTCGGCAATTGTCGTTACGCCAGCTTGACGAAGCATATGCGAAAAACCATCAAAGCCAGTCGCCAAATGTTGAGGCGACAACAAGATAGGGCCGAATGTCATGAAAATAGGCAAGGCAGCATCTTCATAGATACGCCCCGTCGGCGTACCATCCGTACCCAGATCAACACCATGATATTTCTGCGCCCAACTGGCATCCACTCGCGCCCATTTCAGCGCCGCCGAATTGAGATAGAAATCATGACTTGAATAATGCCAGATAATCAGGGGCCGCTCGGTGGTGATGGCATCCAGATCGTTCTTGGTGAGATCCCCATGCACAAGATTATGATAGCCATAGATGAAAACTGGCTGTCCCGGTGGACTTGCGGCATCGATCGCAGCCACCTCAGCCAGAAACGCCTCGCGCCCCTCAATCCCCGCATGCATCCCGTCAGGCATTGACATTTCCCAAGGCGGCGTTACCGGCAACGCATATTGCATCGTGCCCAGCATGACATGCACATGCGGATCAATCAGGCCGGGCAATATATATTTTTTGGCAAATGTCTTATCCACACGCGCAGCCGGATAGTCGCGCAAGAGGGTCTGAATATCTCCTGTCGCTAATATCTGGCCCCTTCGCACGGCTACAGCTTCGGCAATCTCGCCTTCTGCTTCCATGGTGAGAATGCCCGCTGCGGTGTAGACAATGGTTTCGCCATTGTTTTCGAGCTGAGCCGATATTGACGACTGATCGTCACGCGCACCGCATGCGGTCAATGTGATGACTAGGCAAACTATTAGAATATAGCGCATGGCAATCCCCTTTCAAACGAGCGAACCAACCAAAACAGCAGGCTTAGTAAGCATCACAGCGAATGCGCGGAATATCAAGGCCTGCGGTTTTGAACGGAAAATGGCTCGAGATGGGGGGCAGCGAACGGATTAGCGTCCGACCAAAGACGTCGTACCCATAACCCTGTTCATTGGTATTTTTGGAAACTTATCTGGAGCGGGCGATGCGATTCGAACGCACGACCCTCACCTTGGCAAGGTGATGCTCTACCCCTGAGCTACGCCCGCTCATGATAGCTTTTGAGCCGTCAAGATGCGCGTTAAACAGCAAGCAGGCCCAAAGCGCAAGCAAAAAATAGCGCGTTTTTTGAGGGATTGGGCTGATTTCATCCCTTGACCATAGGGGTCGGCCTTGTGTCATGCTCGTAAGGCAAAAGCGCAGGCAGCCCTAGAACGCCCCAAGCCCGCCCCATTAACAAGGAAAAACCATGTCCAACGACCCGCAAATGCCAGAAACCATTGATTTTGCCATCATTATGACCAGCGGCTCGGATACGCCCAAGCGGGTGGCCTCCCCCTTCTTTCTAGCGGCAACCGCCGCCGCTATGGAGATGAATGTGGTGGTCTATTTCACCGGGCAAGGCACCTTGTTGCTGAAAAAGGGCGAAGCGGCCAAAACCTTTCCCAAAGAAGGGGGGTTATCGGCCAAACATTTCATGGATCAGGCGCTTGATAATGGGGCCATGTTTGTCGCCTGCAAAGCCTCGCTTGACCTCAATGATATTGCCCCGGAAGATTTGGAATATGAGGATATGCCCATGGTCGGGGTAGCCGCCGCCATGCCCTATCTTGGTATGGCCAATAAGCTGGTTACTTTTTAGGGCTTTTTCACCATGACCCGTCGAGACGCGCTTTATGCTTTTTTCAGACAAATCGGTATGGCCTATCGCACCGTTGACCATCGACCCCTTTTTACCGTTGAGGACGGTATTGAGATCAAAAAAACCATGGCTGGGGGGCACTCCAAAAACCTATTTGTAAAAGACAAGAAGGGGCGGCTGATGCTAATCACCGCCCTCGCCGAGACCCCTATCGATTTGGTGGCGCTCGGGAAATATTTAAAGTGCAAGGGACGGCTGTCCTTTGCCCGGGCCGAGCTTATGGCAGAGGTTTTGGGGGTCACGCCGGGGTCGGTCACGCCTTTTGCGTTGATCCATGATGAGCAACACCGTGTGGATGATATTATTCTCGACAAGGCCCTTTTTGACCATGATCCCGTATGGTTTCACCCTTTGGAGAACAATGCCTCTACGGCCATCGCGGCCAATGATTTGTTGACCTTTATGAACGCTCTTGAGCGCCAACCGGTTATTTTACCCCTTGCCGAGATCAAGCGCCCGCCAGCGATTGCTAGATAATATCCCCATAATATATTTTCTGGCCATTGCTTTTATCCCCATCTCTCGCCATTTAAGGGGCAAATGATTAGGAGATAATGATGATGTCCGATTTGATAGGCATGGGGGGCGCTGACGGGGCCGCGACGCCACAAGCCCCAGGCGCCGATGCGCTCGTAAAAGAAGCCAATATGGAAAATTTCATGGCTGAGGTGGTCGAAGCGTCAACCAAAATGCCTATTATTGTTGATTTTTGGGCAAGTTGGTGCGGGCCGTGTAAGACCCTAGGGCCAATGCTGGAGAAGGCCATTATTGCCCGCAAAGGGGCCATGATCATGGTCAAGGTCGATATCGACAAAAACCAGATGCTCGCCCAGCAATTGCGGATTCAGTCTGTTCCAACCGTGATGGCCTTTATCAATGGTCAACCGGTGGACGGGTTTGCCGGGGCATTGCCGGAAAGTGAAATCAACACCTTTCTGGACCGGGTGGCTCAAGCCGCCCAAGCGGCCGGCCTTGCCGGAGGTAATGGTGGGGTGGATTTATCCGCCGCCCTAGAAGCCGCCGAACAGGCCATGGAACAAGGGGATGTGGCCACCGCCAGCGGCATATTCAGCCAAATCGCTGAAACCGCCCCAGCACAAGACCCGCTTCGCCTGAAAGCCCTAGCGGGCATGGCGCGCTGCTATATCCAAATGGAGGAATTGACACAAGCGCAAGCTGTTCTCGATCTTGTTCCGGAAGCAAAACGAAGTGACCCCACCATCACCCAAGCCTTTGCCGCCCTTGAGCTAGCCACCAATAAGCCTGACCAAGGGGCCCTTGAAGCGGCGCGCAAGGCCGCTGAGGCCGCAAAAGACGATCAACAGGCCCAATATGCCTATGCGGAAGCCTTGATGGGGGCCGGGGAGATGGAAAAAGCAGCCGATATATTGCTGACCCAAATTGCGCAGGATCGAGACTGGGAAGGGGGCAAGGCCCGGGAAAAACTATTAACCATATTTGAAGCCCTCGGCCCCAAAGATCCAATAACATTGGCCGCACGGCGGCGACTTTCCGCCATTCTATTCAGCTAGGACAAAAGGCGCAGGGTTATGAGCCACAAGGATAATGAACAGCCCAATAAGCAACAAAGCGATCAGCAAAGCGCAGGCGCAATGACTGTTTCGCCCCGCCTGCTAGAGCTTCTGGTTTGTCCCGTAAGCCGAGGGCCCCTGACCTATGATCGCGAAAAAAACGAGCTGGTCTCGCCCAAAGCCAAGCTGGCATTTCCTATTCGCGATGGCATTCCCATTATGTTAGAGGCCGAAGCGCGCCGGTTGGATTAGGATATTATTTCTCAAGCAAGCGCAAAATATTTTCCGGTGGCCTGCCGATAACGGCTTCGGTTTCAGTAATGGCGATGGGTCGCTCTATCAACGCCGGATGCGCCGCCATAGCCGCAAACAACGCATCGTCAGCTTCATTTGCTAAGTTTAATTCCTTATACAGATCATCTCGTATACGCATCATATCTCTGGGCGGCACCCCTAGCTTGCGCGCCGCATCTCGAATATTTTGCTCCGTAGGCGGATTTTTAAGATATTCAACGATTTTTGGCTCAACGCCCTTGGCGCGCAACATTTCCAATGTCTGACGAGACTTTGAACAACGCGGATTGTGCCAATATTCCATTTTCATATATGCCCCTATTGATCGAAAGCCAAACGATAGCCGCCGCTCTCGGTCAATAAAATACTGACATTTGAGGGGTCTGGCTCAATTTTTTGGCGCAGCCTATATATATGGGTTTCCAGCGTGTGAGTCGTTACGCCTGAATTATATCCCCACACCTCATCAAGCAATTTATCCCGGCTAACCGCACCACCGGCACGATAGAGAAATTTCAAAATGGATGTTTCTTTTTCTGTGAGGCGAATTTTTTTTCCTTCTTCGGTGCTGAGCATTTTGACCGCCGGGGAAAATTGGTAGGGGCCGATGCGAAAAATAGCATCTTCGCTTTGCTCATGAGAGCGCAGATGCGCCCGCAATCGCGCCAATAAAATGGAAAATTTGAACGGCTTGGTTACGTAATCATTGGCACCGGCATCCAACCCTAAAATCGTATCGGCTTCGGTGTCCGCACCGGTCAACATAATCACCGGTGATTTAAACCCGTTCTTGCGCATAATGCGGCAGGCTTCGCGTCCGTCCATGTCGGGCAGGCCTACATCCAGCAAGACCAAATCCATATGGGCTTCTTGTTGAACTTTGGTAATCGCATCGGCGGCCGTTTCAGCAAGCTCAAGATTAAACTCATTGTGAACGCTGAACTGATCCGCCAGCGTATCACGCAGCAACGCATCATCATCAACCAATAAAATTCTTTTCGCCCGTGCCATCTTTATCCTCAATTTGGTGCCGCAGGGCTTTTCAGAGCCCATGACAACGCTCAATTCTCGGGGGACTATACCCCCAACCGTCTCGATATTAACCCCAAAAGCGTGAGAAATCGCGGCCTCAAGGACGATAGCACTGGAATGTGAGCGATTGTGAGCATTGCCTCAAATCACTTGCACAAGCCTTCAGGGTTTGGCTAGGCTGTTATGGTTAATCAAGCAGAGAGAGGGAACCTTATGCGACAATTACTTATCGGCCTGATGATGATTGGTTTTATGGCGGGCATCACAGGGGGAGCCGCTGCCATGGCCCAATCCAACGCCACAACACAGGAAATAAAAGGTCTCGGCGCCCTAACCTGCAAAGACTTCATGGACACGTTCGAAGGGGGCAATAGGGAAGTTCAAACCATATTGGCGATTGCGGTTATTTCTTGGGTGCAAGGCTATGCTTCAGCGGTTAATTTAGAAAATGATTCTAGCGCCTATCGCGACTTAACCACCATGGATGATGAATATACGGCAGATCGTGTAGAAAGCCTGTGCATGCAAAACCCCAACGCCTATATCGTGGCCGTGGCAAGGGCAATTTACGAAGAAATGCCTTTGTCCAATCAAACCGGGGTTTAGGGATTGAGTGACAATCAGTTGAAACCTATCGGGTGAAAATCGCTGCTATATTTCCTCGCGGGCACCGAATAGGCCGGATCCAACCCGCACCGTCGTTGCCCCCAATTGCGCCGCTATTGTGAAATCCCCGCTCATGCCCATGGAAATTTCTTGTAAGCCCGCCTCGCGGGTCAACTTTGTCAACAAGGCAAAATAGGGGGCGGGGGGCGCCTCAAGCGGGGGGATGCACATCATGCCCGTAACGTTCAGCCCGTGATGCTCTATAGCATCACGGGCAAAATTCACCGCATCATGCGGACTAATGCCGGCTTTTTGTGGTTCTTCGCCAATATTTACCTGTACCAATAGTGGCAAATATTTTCCGGTCCGGGCGCATTCTTTTGCCAAGTGTGCCGCCAGTTTTGGCCGATCCAAGGTTTCAATCACGTCAAACAATTCTACTGCCTGTTTGACCTTGTTGGTTTGCAGCGGCCCGATCAAATGTAATTCAATATCAGGAAATTTCTGACGCAAGGGGGGCCATTTGGCTTGGGCCTCCTGCACACGATTTTCGCCAAAACGCCGAACACCTAAATCTAGGGCCTGCTGCAAGCGCTGATCATTGACCGTTTTTGAAACGGCGAGGAATTTTACGTCTGCCGGATCCCGACCACAGGCCTTACACCCATCGGCGAGTTGTTTTTTTAAGGTCAATAGGTTCGCCGCAATGCTGGCTTGCGGACCCTTTTTATGACAGGTTTTAGACATGTCTGAACGCATTTCATCTTTTCACCAGAGACAGCGGCGCTTGGCAAGCATTGCCGCGAACATGGCACAAAAAAGCAAAGCCAACCTTGGGTTTAACCGGTTGATGATGGGCGATGATAAAGCCACGCGCTTTGACGCTTTCGCGCAAGCCATCACCCATATGCCTGACGAGGCCTGTCACGGTTTGGTATTTATTTTTCGCTTCTATGACGCTCCCGATCGCGCAAACCTGGCCCGCCAATTAGCCCATCTATGTCGTCGTCGCCAGATTATTTTCAGCGTTGCGGGTGATCTAACCTTGGCCAAAAATATTGGCGCCGATGGCGTGCATTTCCAGCAATATCAGCAACAAGAACCGCTCCCGGAAGGTTTTTCCCCCATCACTCGGGCGGTTCATGACATGGATGCAATAAAAAACGCCTTACCAGCAGATGCGCTTATTGCCTCGCCGGTTTTTGCGACCCCCTCGCACCCACAGGCAGCCTGCCTAGGGGTGGAAAAATTTGAAACCCTATGTCATGCCAGCGCCATGCCGGTTTTTGCCCTCGGGGGCATCAACACAAAAACAGCTGCAACCCTATCCGGTGCCGCTGGCATTGCCGGCATTTCCTGCTTTTTAATAAAAGAATAAAACCGCGCTCAAAATTAAAATTTGATCGAGCTTTCAAAAACCACCGCCGCAACATCTTCATTGCCGCCAATTTCCAACGGTTTCTGGCTGTCAACAAATTGTGCCGCCGCACCCAATGTGACACCGCGCCCGAGCGCATAAGAAACCCCCGCTTGGGCTGATTGGGTCTCGCGATAAAAATTAAGGTCAAACAAATTGGCCGCGTCTTGATTGGCATCGGCCTGACCATAGCCAAGCATAAAGCCCCAAGGCCCTGTGCGATACGTAATGCCTGCATCAAAGGCAAGATAGTTGCTGTCTGGCAAAGCCAACCCCGCATTAGAATTTTTTACTGAACCGCCAAGGGTGACCCCCTTATAGGCAACATTCACCCCGAGCGAGAGGGCATTATAATCATCCAGCAGATTATTTGGATCCAGCGCTTTTTCATCAGCACGCAAATAGGAGGCGCCAACCCCAAGGCGCGGGCTATCCTTATCATCGCCAAGGGTTTTTTCATAATAGATCGCGGCTTCGAGAATATTTTCCCAGCGCGTATTCATTTGCGGCAAGGTTGCTGCATTAGGATTAGACAAAGCCGAAGCGGCAAACCCGCCCACCGGGGCACATTGATCCGCCCCACACGCATCACTTTCCGGGGTATAGGAAAGACCCATTTGCACACCGCCCAAAACACCACCGAACAGATTGGCTGGCGGCATATAGGTTAGCTTTGTAGAATGGCCGGAAAAATCATTGATGGTATTTACATCATTCAGCCCAGTAACGTCCGTACGCCAATCATTGACCCCAATGGCGGAAAATATATTTGGCGACGAGACCGCCAACTGGCTGGCAACGCCATTATCAAGACCCACAGAAACATAGCCGAAGCCACCGCGTGCATAGGCAAAGGCAGACTGCACAAAAACATCGCCATTATTATCACGACCGTTCAAGCCGCGCGCCCCGCCACTGGTTAGACCGGAATAGCGCCCCGCCCCCCAATAGGCACCGGGCATTTGTCCATCAGCGCGCGCCTCTATGCCGCCGCCTACTTCGAGGCCATTTTCTAAAAGCGTAGACGCGGAAACACCGACACGAATATCCGCATCGCTGGCATCATTCCCATCAACCACGCCTGTCACCACAGAGGCTTCACCTTTGACCTTAACCTCAATATCATCTGACTGGGCAAAGGCCTGTGTAGGCGCAAGCCAGAGAGCCGCTCCTGCCAATAAGGCGACCATGAGGGGAATGTTGCGCCGCGCTTTTAACGGCAACATGGTCGAGCAAGGCACGGCCGAACACGGCATTAAAAAATGCCGTTTGTCGTTCGCCCCTTTGTGTCCGCTTGGTCCAAGCGTCATTTGCTCTATCCTGATCCGTTATCCCGATCCGTTGAAGGCCTAATATTTCAGGCTCTCTCACCCTAAGCTAGCCATTCGTCACGGCGAAATAAAGGCTCAAGAGGTTAACGACAAGCCATCTAGGGGGGCCTTGCTTGCAGATTTTGCCCTTTGTGTTAGGAAAAGCACGATTGGTTAATGATTTTTCGCCGCTTTTTACCTCCCTAGGCCTTTTCAGGGCCCTATTTTCAGCTTACAGGAAGGGGAATGGTTCAAGGGCCGTGTCATTGTGCCAAATTACACTTTTCAGGAGAGCCCGCGCTCATGTTTTCATCCATCACGATATCACGCCAACATCGCCAAATTGCCAAGCTATTATTGATTGCCGGCACGGCCGCCCTGTTGGTGGCCTGCGCCAGCAAAAGCCCTTCTGGGGCCAGCCGAGCCGCTGGCTTGCCGTCCTACTCTCTCAACAGCAAGGGCGGCTCACTGACCTCGGTCAATCGCTATCTTTGGGCGGCATCCTTGGAAACCCTTGATTTTATGCCGATTTTTTCCGCTGATCCCATTGCCGGCGTGATTGTGACCGATTGGTATGCCGTACCCGGCAATAATGGCGCAAAACCAACCGAGCGCTTCAAAACCAATGTCTTCATCATGGACACCACCTTGCGGGCTGATGCGCTACGGGTCTCGATTTTTCGCCAGGAATTGACCCCTGATGGCTGGATCGATGCCAAAGTAAACCCAGCGACCGCCCGGGAAGTGGAAAATGCCATTTTGACCCGTGCCCGGGAGCTAAGGCTCAATTCTATCAAATAGTCTGAAGCGGGCGAACAGCCGGAAACCTCTTAACTCACGCCCGCTTTTTGAGCGGGCGTGTTTTTTTCAAGTTTTTGATATCAATTAAATTCATTTCTAAAGCGAAACGGGATATAAAAATGGGTCGTTATAACCCCAAAATTGCTGAGCCAAAATGGCAAAAAATCTGGGCCGAAAAACAGGTTTTTGAGGCCCAAGCCAGCCCCGAAAAGGATAAATATTTCGTCCTCGAAATGTTCCCCTATCCCTCGGGGCGCATCCACATTGGTCATGTGCGCAACTATGCCATGGGCGATGTCATTGCGCGGACCAAAAAGGCCCAAGGCTTCAATGTTCTTCACCCTATGGGCTGGGACGCATTTGGCATGCCCGCAGAAAATGCCGCCATGCAGACCAATTCCCACCCAGCTCAAGTTACCTATGGCAATATTGAGGTGATGCGCGAGCAGTTAAAACAGATGGGGCTATCCATTGATTGGTCCCGAGAGTTCGCCACCTGTGATCCGGACTATTATGTCCATGAACAGCGCATGTTTCTGGAATTTCTTCAGCGTGGTTTTGTGGAACGCAAAAAATCTTTCGTCAATTGGGACCCGGTGGATGGCACGGTGCTGGCGAATGAGCAGGTGATCGATGGTAAGGGATGGCGATCAGGCGCTCCCGTCGA
>JALWRV010000434.1 GCA_027080545.1 Parvularculaceae bacterium | reverse complement strand
CGGCATTTATGTGCAAGATGGTGTGATCAAAATCATCAATAAGGATGGTTGGGAACGGGTGATACCAGTGGCCGGGCTATCGGGCTGCCGCCGCTAGGGCGGAGAAAAGCCAATAAACAAGAGCCAACTTAAGTGATTGTTTTATTTAGACGGGCCGCTGAAAGTGCGCGGTGAGCGCATCTTTTGTTTTAATATAACATAACTAACCCATTCTTTTCATTGCTTTTTTTGCATTTTTTCTATCATTTTCCATGAGAATGCTTAAACTTGCGTCGCAAGAGAGATGACGGCCCATGAACCATAGACACAGCCATTCCGAGCATGGCGCGGCGCCATGTGATCACCAGCATCAGGCAGGCACAAATCGCTTAGCCTGGGCGGCGGTGGTTATTGTGGTGTTTTTCGTTCTCGAACTGGTCGGCGGCATATTGTCGCATTCGCTGGCGCTGATCGCAGATGCGGGGCACATGGCCACCGATGCTCTGGCCTTGATATTGGCGCTATTGGCGCGCTGGATTGCTCGACGCCCAGCCAAAGAACATATGTCTTTTGGCTATCACCGAGTACAAATATTGGCAGCCTTCATCAACGCATTGGCTTTAATTGCGTTGGTTATTTGGCTGATGTGGGAAGCTGTTTCTCGTATTGCCGGTAGTGAGCCTATTAACGCCCCCTTGATGCTCTCCGTGGCGGTGCTTGGCCTTATTGCCAATGGGGTTGCGTTTTTTCTGCTCCATGGTGATGCAAAACAAGACCTCAATGTGCGCGGGGCGATGCTGCATGTGATCTCTGACTTGGCGGGGTCTGTGGTTGCCATTGTCGCCGCCTTGGTCATTTTAGCTACGGGGTGGATGCCCATTGATCCCCTATTGACCTTTGTGGTTTGCGCGCTGATCCTGATTTCTGCTTTGCGATTATTGCGTGAGAGTGGCCATATATTGCTTGAAGGGGCGCCGGCGAATTTGCAACCGGATCATATTCGAACGCTGATATCCAAGGCTGTGCCCTCGGTCTATCGCATTAAGCGGCTTTATGTGTGGATGCTGACCCCGGAGCAGCCGCAATTGGCAATGCATGTAGAAATTGATTCAACCAGCAATGCCGGTCAAACCATTGATGCCATCAATGAGGCTTTAAAGGCCGAAAATCCGGATCTCACCACCACCATACAGATAGAACAGGCAGAGGCGGGATCCGAGGATGACAAGGTTCGGGTTTTGACGCCGCATCGGGCGCATACCGAAAAAGATAAGCAGTCGAAACCCCATGGGGGGCCTGAATCCCCGGGGCGCGTTACTTTTTAAACGGCCTTTATGCTCGCACCTTTAGGTTTGGCTCTGGCGTTCGCGAATACGCTTGGCGATGCGGTTTTCGCCTGAGCGCACAATTTCTGGTTCGATGCGTTTCAAGCTGGCGATCAGGGCAATAATCAGCAAATAGCCTTCCCACATTTCCATCGAGACCGAAGCGCCGCCAATAGCGAACACGGCTAAGGATATTTGTGCATAATAGCCAAAACTGGATCGCCATCGCCCAAAACGGGCATGTTGATATTTCGTATAGGCGCTGGCAGCTTTTAAAAATGCAACGGCCAAAAGGCTGAGATAGATAAACAGACCAACAAAACCAGTGCCCCCCAATATTTCAAAATATATGGAGTGGGCCGCCCGTGGGGTGCGGGTGAGGTCCACTTGACGGGCAATATGTTCTTCATAAGAGTTGCGCAAACCAACCCCGGTAAGAGGGTG
Organism: Parvularculaceae bacterium; assembly: GCA_027080545.1. GTDB lineage: Bacteria > Pseudomonadota > Alphaproteobacteria > Caulobacterales > Parvularculaceae > S012-90. Next base: position 881 of record JALWRV010000434.1, on the reverse strand, counting down.
CTCTAGGGCCAGCTTGTAATTGATAATCCAAGCATCGACGCGACCCATAAAGCTGTCATCTTCGGTGGCGGTGCTGATGGTTTCCATACGATTGACCCAGCGGTCCGGTACCAGCATGGTGGCGGGCACGGCCATGATCAATGCCAAGAGAAGATAGAGCATTTTACGCTTTGAGCGCAGCCACATGAAGCCTGCAAAAACCAACAAGGCGACCAAAGCACCGCGCGAAAAAGTGCCAATGATGGCGATGATCGACATGATGAAGACAAATAAAATGCCGCGCCGGACCCATTTTCCAGCCACCTGCCCATACAGGTAAAGAAACATGGGTAGGGTGGCCGCTAGAGAAATTCCCATATGATTATTGTCATAAAGAATTGTGTTGGGCAGACCGAAATAATTATTACGCCCGAGAGTTAAGAGTGTGTAGGCCCCACCCTTGGCGCCATAAAATCCCATGATGATGACCAACACCCATAATAGGGCATGGAAACGAAGCCGATCTGTGGTCACTTGCGCACAAAGCAGAATGAAGAAAATTATTTTTAAAAACCGATCATAGGGTGTCGCCGAATTTTCCGGGTCTAGGGATTGTATTTGCGAAACCATGAGCCAGAGCGCAAACAATATCAACAAAACCGAGACGGTGTCGAAGCGTGCCCGTTTATATTCATTGTGAAAGAAAAAAGCGGCGACCGTGATTGCTGCGATTATCAGGTTGAGCGGCATGGCATTGGCATAATAGGTGGCCATTTGTGGGGTCGCGAGGGTAAACCAGGCCCAGCTCATCAAAGCGGTGAACGGATAGCGCACCGCCAGTGCTAGGGCGGCTGCTAAAAAGCCTAAAAAAATCACATCACGCATGGGCCGTGGTGTCCCGA
>JALWRV010000433.1 GCA_027080545.1 Parvularculaceae bacterium | reverse complement strand
GCCCCATCATGATTGACAACCGCCACACCATCATCCGGCAACAGCGCCGTAAAGAGGCGTAATTTGGCCTTAAAATAATCATTAAAATCTTTGTGAAAATCGAGATGATCCTGAGTCAGATTGCAAAAAGCCCCGTGGGAAAAAGGCACCGCATCGGCGCGATATTGTGCAAGCCCATGGCTGGAAACTTCCATCGCCAAATGGGTCGTCCCCAAAGCGGCCATGGTCGACAAAACTTGATGAATTTCCACTGGGTCCGGCGTGGTATGGCGCAACGAATAATCATAGCCGGGGGCAAAGGCTCCCAAGGTACCCAAAGCCCCCGCTTGCAACCCAAGTGCCGCCCATAATTGCTGGGTAAAATTGGCCACTGATGTTTTACCATTGGTGCCCGTTATCCCGACAATAGTCGCCGGTGCCCCAGCATGAAAAATCGCGGCCATGCGCGCCAAACGCAATCGCGGATTATCATCCACAATAACCGGCACCTCAACATCAACCGGATTAGCCGATAAAATAGCCACCGCCCCGGCCTCAATGGCCTGAGGTATAAAAGCCTCTCCATCGAACAGATCACCCTTTATGGCCGCAAACAAAAAGCCGGGTTTGACCATACGAGAGTCCGGGGTCAGGCCAATTATGGTCGGATCCTCATCCCCCCTCTCGCCGGTCAATTTCGACAAGGGCATCGCCGCCTGCCAGAGATTATTTTGCGATCTCTCCGCACTCATTGCTCCAACCCCGCAATTAGAGCCCCGAGCGGGTCCACCTCCGCATCCAACAGGCGGTCATGCTCATCGGCAAAGGCCAGCCTTGTTTCATCATTTTGGCGAAAGGCCCGCACAAATCCGGCAAAAGCGCGATCATCCCCCACCGGATTGATCCCAAAGACAGGCCCCAATCGTGACGCCACATTGCGAAATACGGGTGCGGCCACCACGCTTGCTGTGGCCCACCCTAAACTATCCACGCTGGGCGTTGGCTCATCAAAAGAAATTAAGATCACAAAACGCGGGTCATAGCCCGGAATAGCCCCAATAAAAGAAGACAGCCGCGCATTTTCCTTATAGCCACCGCTGGCTGATGGCTTGTCGGCGGTACCGGTTTTACCAATGGCATAATAGCCCGGGGCTTCAGCGCGCTTACCGGTACCATCGGTAACTACTTTGCGCAGGGCAATGCGCATGGCTGCGCTGGTTTTAGGAGAAAAAACTTGCCGCCCATCTTCCCGGGGCTTTTCTTGCTTGAAAAAGGTCGGCGTATAATAGGTACCGCCATTGACCACGGGCACAAAAGCAGCCGCCAACTGCAAGGGGGTCACAGCAATGCCATGTCCATAGGCGATGGTGGCGCTTTCCACCGGCCCCCAACGTTCAGGATAGGCGCTGGCGCGTTTTTCTGGCAATTCGGTTTGCAGCGGGTCAAGCAAACCCAACGCCCGCAAATAATATTGCTGCCGCTCAATACCCAACGCCTCAGCCATTCGCGCCGCACCAATATTGGACGAATATTGCAGCACCTGAACAAAATTCAGCGCATGACCTTTGGGTGTAAAATCAGAAATGGTCCGACCACCAATCTTCAACGGATGCGACACATCATAAAGGCTATCCATATCAGCCGCACCCGATTCCAACAGCGCCGCCGCTGTAAGCGGTTTGAAAACAGAACCCAACTCATAGCGGTCATACATGACCGCATTGCGGCGATTTCGAGCCGGAAAATCACCGGGATGGTTGGGGTTAAAGTCCGGCAAGCTCGCCAGCGCAATCACCTCCCCGTTACGGGCATCAAGAATAACCCCCCAAGCGGCCTTGGCTTGAAAGCGCACCAACGCCTTTTCCAGCTCTTCTTCCAGAATTTGCTGCGCTGAAATATCAATCGAAGCCGCAATCGTGCCGCGAAGATTAGCAGAATCAATGGCCCCCTCCAGCCCCATCACACCGCCACGACCGGGAATATATTGGCCCACAATATGGGCCGCTAACGCCCCTTGGGGATAGACCCGCTTGGTCCCTTCAACAAATTTCACCCCCGGCAAACCTTGATGCAGCAATAATGTTCGCTCATCAGCGCTAATATCATTGCGTAAAAATATATAAGCATTTGTGCGGATTTTTTCCGCTAATCTATCCGCATCAATTGAAGGAAATATTTTGGCAATACCCGCTGCCGTTTCTTTGGCATCCCATACATTGCGCGATTCAATGGCAACCCCGATGGTTGGCGCATTCATCATCAAGCGATTGCCATTCCGGTCGGTCAACTCCGCCCGCGGCAAATCATTATCATCATGGGAAGCAAATGCGATGACCCTGGTTTCCGGCGCCCGCACCGGACCGCTTAGGCTAATCTCGCCTAGGCGCAAGATTAAAACCGCAAACACCATAGCAAACGCGAACGACATGAGAATAATGCGCCCATGCATCCGGCGCACTGCCCGTTCGCGCTGACTTTCGATTTTGACCAATGGCAAACAAGACGCAGAAACCCGCTCGCAAGGCTCTTCTTCGTGAAGAACCGCGACGCTTATTTTCTTTTTATGGTTTTGCGCCTTGCTACGAAACATTTTTTTACCGCTTTCAAATTTATACTCTTATTCTTGACCTGTGATATCCGCCATAACGATAGCAT
>JALWRV010000432.1 GCA_027080545.1 Parvularculaceae bacterium | reverse complement strand
TGCGACCCGGCAAGCCGGTTGAGCAACAAAGCGAGCAGGATTTATTGTGGATCCGTGGTGATTTTCTTGATAGCACCGCGCGCTTTGACAAAAAAATCGTCCACGGGCACACCCCAAAGAAAAAACCGTTTATGGATCATCGCCGTATAGGTGTTGATACCGGGGCCTATATCACCGGCGTTTTGACCGCAGTTCGCCTGGAAGATGATAAGATCAGTTTTCTGCAAACCGGTCTGGATCCGTCCGAATAGCCACTGGCGTGGGGTTGCACCTCTTTGGCCCCCGTGGCATTTAGACTTCCTGTTCTTCATCGATATTGAGAGAGTACCGAAAACATGCGCGCTTTGACTTTTTTGATTGGTATGATCGTAGCCTTCGGCCTGTCATCATGTGCCACAGGGCCGGCCCCCAGTGCCGCCGGCCATGACTCCGCCATTAGCCAAATCCGCACAGGCACTGAATATCATTTGGGCTCTGGTGATCAGTTGCGCATCATTGTTTTTGGGGAAGAGGACCTATCTGGGGAATTTGTCGTTGATGGCAGTGGCCAGGTTTCCCTGCCTCTGGTTGGCGAGGTTAGTGCTAAGGGTAAAACGGTTCGGGAATTTCAACGCGCCGTTGCCGAAAAACTTAAAGAGGGCTATTTAACCGACCCCCGTGTCAGCGCCGAGGTGCTGAACTTTCGACCATTTTACATCCTTGGCGAAGTTAAATCCCCGGGGGAATATCCCTATCTTAGCGGTCTTACTGTTATGAATGCCGTGGCCACAGCCGAAGGCTTCACCTATCGCGCTGACACCCGAAAAGTCTATATCAAACGCGCAGGCGAAGTGGGAGAACATGCTTATACTCTGACCACCGAGACCCCGGTACAGCCAGGCGACACCATCCGCATTGGTGAACGCTTCTTCTGATACGCTTTTGCTGGAAGTGCCCCTAGCTACAGCGGGTACATTATTTTGCGCCGCCACCCGTGATAACGGTTCTGATGGTTAGAAATACGATACTGATATCCAGCCAAAGTGAAAAATTCTTGATGTAGTAAAAGTCATATTGCAGTTTTTCGTGCACATCGCCAACCTCGACCACATGCCCCTGATTAACCTGTGCCCAGCCGCTAATGCCAGGGCGAACCACATGGCGATAGCTGTAAAACGGCAATTTCTCTTCATACCATTCTGACAGAACACTGGCCTCTGGGCGGGGACCAATCCAACTCATTTCCCCTTTCAGAATGTTGAATATCTGTGGAAGCTCATCAATGCGGCTTTTACGCAAAAAATGCCCTAAACGGGTTATGCGCGGATCATTGGTTATGGTCTTGGCGGATTCCAGAGTGTCTTCTTCTGAGGTCACCTCCGAACTGTCTTTCTCTTTCATGGATCTGAATTTATAGCACTTGAATGCCTGCCCACGGTAACCGATCCGCGGCTGGCAAAAGAGAACCGGGCCACGACTATCCAGTTTGATAAACACTGCAAACACAACCAGTATGGGAGCCAAAAACATAAGTGCCAGAAGCGCAAATACAAAATCCACCAGTAGTTTGAGCTTGATATAAAATATATTTGGCGTGAGCGTCCCCAGAGTGTTTTCCGAAATGTGAGCAATGCGTACCTTGCCAGTCAACGTTTCGCGTACCTGCCGATAGTCGAAAACCGGCACACCCAACAGGGCGCACTGGGCCAAATACCGTTGCCAAGGTGCCTCCATTTCGGCGCTAAAATCGGCAATTACAGCATCGCAATCTTTATCTAGGGCGGTTGGTCCAATCTTGGGATCACTAAGAGACAGCCAATTCGCCTTCGAGATAGACAACAGGGTTTTTGCCTTGCCATTTGGCACAAGCGCAAACTTATGACGCTTTAAATGCACCGTCACAAAGTAAAGGACATAAAACCACAATATATTGAGCACATACCCCATCCCCAACAGAGAGCGACTGTATTCAAGCCGAAAAAACATAAGCAATAATAAAGTAATAGCGTAAATTGCGGTAACAACAGGGATGATAAAACCACTTCCCAACACGCTGGAATATACTGTCAGTTTTCTAAATATATATAAGCTGCATACAAGAGATACAAAAATCACAAAAACCGAATTATCACGACTGCCTAAATATACCAATGTAAAATTATGCTTCAGCACTAAAGGAAGAAAAATAGTAAGAAACAGCCCGCCAAGCAGTTGAAAACGCAAGCGGAACAACAGCTGCTTCAAGGTATTACGCGTGATAATTTGACTCAGCACGAGTGTTTTTATGTCCCGTTCACAAAACATACGCCCCCCCCATTGCGCATACGCTATAATTATATACGAACGCTGAGGATGAATACAGCATACTAAAGTATTATAAAGTTATTTTTTGTCGCACTCCCCTTTTTCTCTCTTGCCATATGGCAATGCCAAATTTACGGCGCAAATCCTTGTTTCCAAATCCTGGTAAAGCTCCATGAAACTCCAATATTCCATTGTAATAAAAGAACATTATCTTCGCTCCAATACAGGAAAAGCAAACCTCGCTGAACGTTGCTAAACTGCAACATCTTATAACCAGCTGATCAAATGGCTTAAATGAACCTGAAAATATAAAATTTAAGGCTGGCCTTCTGCCCGCAACCATGTATTAATAT
>JALWRV010000431.1 GCA_027080545.1 Parvularculaceae bacterium | reverse complement strand
CAAGGACGGAAATGGCTCGAATAAAGGGATGAAAGAAAGGAACGAAAGTCGGACTACGCCTCCACGGGGATAACGGGTCCAAAGGGGCAACGGGGCGCCCTATTCAAAGGGGGAGAGAGAGAGAGAACCGGGCGCCCCGCCCGTACCGACACGAAGCCGGAACACAAGGAAGTTTACGGTAGCTCATTGTCGCTGGCAACAGCACAATCAGGTGATTATGCCCATATTACTCAATAATAAGACATGCGCACAAACTAGATGCTACAGAGCATGTAAATTTGGCTAGATATGAAAACAACCAGCCTCTTTGAGCCATGGCATACTGGATAATCAGCCGCCTTTTTCCACTTGTGAAAATTCCAACTCCACTGGGGTAGCCCGCCCAAAGATTGAGACCGCCACTTTCAACCGGGCTGCCTCATCATCCACATCTTCAACAATACCAGAAAAGGAAGCGAAGGGGCCGTCGATAACCCGCACCGATTCGCCCACCTCGTAGATAATGGTTGGCCGGGGGCTTTCTGCCGATTCATCAATCACACCAATGATGCGATTGACCTCTTCTTGCGAAACCGGCAGGGGTTTTTTGCCCGTGCCCAAAAAGCCGGTCACTTTGGGAACCTCATTGATCAAATGATAGGTCTGATCACTCAGCTCCATTTTCACCAACACATAGCCGGGAAAATAACGCCGCTCGGTTTCCACCTTGCGCCCACGCCGCACCTCAATCACATTTTCCGTCGGCACCATAATTTCCTCGATCATATCGTCGAGGCCTTTATCTTTCGCCGCCTGTTTGATCGCTTCGGCGACCTTCTTCTCAAAATTGGAATAGGCGTGAACAATATACCATTTGGCTTTATCAGACATAGTAGGATCCGTTTATAAAACTAATTTTGAAGGTTTAACCAAGAGACAGGATGAACTGAATAATCGCACGAGCAGCCCAATCAACCACAAAGAAGAACAGCGACATGATCACCACCATCACCAGCACCATGATCGTTGAAATCATGGTTTCTTGGCGAGAGGTCCATGTTACCTTGCGCAATTCCGCGCGAACCTGACGAATAAATTCCAGCGGTGACACCGACTTTTTCTTCTCAGCCGGCGCTGCATCCCCTGCGCCCGCCGCGCTCATCGTGTCAGCCGGTTTCGTTTTGGCAACCTTGCCGGCCCGAGATTTCTTTTTCTGTTTCGCCATAATAAAGCTCTTCAAATTTCATTGTCCAAAAGGGCCGGCCTATTCGGTCCAGATAGCGCCCTAACCTTACGGACCCTATATGGGGGCGCATCCCCCATTCACCAAGTATAAGGTTGATCTATTCTAACGATCAGCCCTTCCTTGCCGCAAACCACCCCCAAAGGGGGCCACCTCTCAAGGGCCGGTATACAGCGCTATGGGCTGCTTTATCGATAGGACCTGTCGGGGAGAGGCTCATAGGTAGCGCCTCACCACCAGAAGTCAAGGCCCCCGCCATTTGGCCATAATCAGCAATTAAACAGCCAAAAGGGCCGCCCATACCAGGCGACCCTTTCTCCGTTTTCGGAATTTCAGCCCCGAAAGGGATTAATAAGCGATCTGGAACCGCGCCATGGTGGCATTGACATTCTCACGAACACCATTGGCGCCCGGCTTGGTTTCAGCGTTCACATAATTGACCATCACCCGCATATTGCGCGTTAGGTACCAATTTGCCCCAACGGTCCAATTATCTTCCTCACCACCGGCAACCAAGGCGTCTGTAAGGTCGATGGTTGAATAGCGGGCGGCCAGCTCGATGGCACCATAGCCAGAACGACGGGGCTTGACCTGTCCGAATGTGCCACCGCTTAGGCCATAGCGTTGACGCTCGCCTGTCAGCACCCAAGCCCCTTCGACAGAACTTGCCTTATAGGTTGGATCTCCAAGCGTTGGTGCATCATTGGAGCGGGTAATCATTTGCCCCTTCACCAGGAAGGGCCCACTCATATAAGCCGCTTCCACATTATAGTTGGTATAGCTATCCACACCGACAACACCGGTGGTGTTCACCAGCGAGGTACCAGACATACCAAATTCAGGACGCGGGCGCACCGTAGATGGCACACCATTGTCAAGCTGACGGTTTTCAACGGCTACAGCGAAATGCAAAACTTGGCGCTTTTCTTTAATCGGCGCCACCACCAGACGGGCCGTGTAAGAGTTACCCTTGTCCGTTGGGCGCAACGGATCCGCATCAATCGGATCGCCAAAATAACCACCGGAAACCGACCATTGCTCACCCTTATAGGTCGCGCCACCACCAACTAAGAAGTTTGGTGCCAAAGACGAACCAAGGCTCCGCTCCATAAATTTAATATTGTTGGAGCTCATCATATTTTCGCCACTGAATGGCGCGATATAGTTACCAACTTTGATGGTTGTGTTTTCAAAACCTTTGTATGAAATCCAGACATTTTTAAAGCCAGTGGAAATGCCACCAACATCGCCATCAACTTTGGCTTTCCAATTATCACCAAATTTGACCGTACCATAAATCCGGAAACGACGAACATCAGACTCGTCGGGGAAAACCGTGACATCATTAGACACATTTACCGTATCAAGATGCAGTCGCCCGCCAATCTGGACCGTCACATTATCGCCTTCAATGGTGAATCC
>JALWRV010000430.1 GCA_027080545.1 Parvularculaceae bacterium | reverse complement strand
GCTGGGGGCGATGCCGCAACCGGTCCTTCCATCATTGTTGAGGCCATGGGTCAGGGCAAGCGGGCGGCTTTCTATATTGATCGCTACTTGAACGAAGAACCACTTGACACGGTTGTGTTTGATAATCGTTTGCCCATGGTAGACAGACAGGCCGTCATCGAAAAATCAGCCGGTGTGTCGGTGAAGCCACCGGTAACCATACCAACCGTTTCGCCCCGGAAACGTATCCAGAGTTTTGAGGCCTATGAGGATGTACTAACGGAAGACGAAGCCCGGAAAGCGGCAAACCGTTGCCTGGATTGCAGCGGATGTTGCACGTGCCAGGAGTGCGTGAAGGTCTGTCCTGCCGATGCCATCGATTTCAGCATGCGTGCGGAAGAAATGAAATTGAAGGTTGCCTCGGTGGTGTTGGCGAACGGGTTCTCCATTCTTGACCCCAAAACCAAACCACTCTGGGGCTATGGGAAGTATCCCAACGTGATCACCGCGCCACAAATGGACCGACTTCTCGCGCCGACCCGCCCCTACAACAATGTGCTGCGCCCCTCTGACGGACGAGAACCGGAAAACATCGCCATGGTTTTGTGTACAGGTTCCCGGGACCACACCCTGTGCAATCCGCTGTGCTGTCGTATCGGCTGCATGTATGCAGCCAAACAGGCGCAATTGATTATGGGGGCCCTCCCGCTGGCCGATGTCACCGTGTATTACATCGACATTCGGGCCTTCGGTAAGGGCTACGATGAGTTCTTTGAGCAGTCCAAGGCAATGGACGTGCAATACGTCAAGGGGAAAGTGTCGCGCATTGAGGAAGGCGATGGGAATGATCTCATTGTGCATTATGAGGATATTGCCGGTGGCAAAGGCCACCAGACGGCGGAGCATGACATGGTTGTGCTGGCGGTAGGACTGACACCCAACACCGATGCCTATTCCATTTTTTCACAGGACGAGCTGGCCTCAGACGATTTGTCCTACGTAAAGGAAATCAATGAAATTCGTGATCCAGGGGTCACAAGCATTCCTGGTGTCTACGCTGCGGGGACCCTTTCCGGGGCCCGCGATATCCCCGATACGGTGCTGCACTCTGGTGCGGCCACGACACAGGCAGCGTGCTACCTGAAACAACTGGAAGCGAATAACGTTTCGCTGGCCAAAGGAGTGTGACCCGTGTCAACTGCAACTGAGCGCAGAATTGGCGTTTTCGTATGTCACTGTGGCGGAAACATCTCCGACTACGTCGAAGTAAAACGGGTGGTGGACGTGTGCAAAGAAGAGCCCGGTGTGGTTGTAGCACGTACCCACATGTTTACCTGTTCGGATGCGGCGCAACAGGAGATGATTGCCGAAATTCAGGAACAAGAGCTGGATGGTCTGGTCATTGCTTCGTGTTCGCCCAAGCTGCACATGTTTACTTTTCGCGGCATGGCGGAGCGCGGGGGAATTAATGCCTATCAGTACATCCATGTCAATCTGCGGGAACAATGTTCGTGGGCGCATCGCGGTGAAACCGTTGAGGCAACGAACAAGGGAATCGAGCTTGTTCGCGCTGGTATTGCAAAGTGTCGACTGATGGAGGCCCTGAGCCCTATCCGTATCGAAACAAAGCCGCATGCGCTGGTGATTGGTGCCGGCATCGCGGGGCTGCGAGCCGCCCTAGCCCTCTCTGACCTTGGGCTGGGTGTCTTTCTTATTGAGAAAGCGAAGCGGGTTGGCGGCTGGGCCGGACAGTGGAAGAGTCTCTTTCCGAATAACAGCAACGGTATCACGCTCGTAGACACACTTTTGGACAAAGTGGCGACACGGGAAAACATAACCCTGTTTACCAATGCGGAGCTTCTTGAGAAGAGTGGTACCGTCGGAAACTTTGATGTGCGTTTTCGCGTCGATGATGGCAGCAGCGTTGCGGCTAATGTCGGCGCGATAGTGGTCGCCACCGGCTTTGATACCTATGTGCCGGAAGCGGGTGAGTTTGGCTATGGCCTGGATGGCGTGATGACACTGCCGGAATTTAAGAAGGCCATGGATGCCAACGATGGCGCGTTGGTGCGTAATGGTAAGCCCGTAAACGCCGTCGCCTACATTTACTGTGTCGGCAGTCGCCAAAAGAAAAGCGATAGCTGCACCGAGCCGAATAACTATTGCTCCCGGTATTGCTGTAGTGCGACGGTGCATACGGCTTCGGTTGCGCAAAAGGCCATGCCGGATATCCACCAGTTTCACCTCTACCGCGATATGCGGACCTATGGCAAGGATGAACTCCTTTTCGAAAAGGCCCGCGCCAATGGCTCGGTATTCATTCGCTACAATCCAGAGTCGGCTCCCGTGGTCGAGCAAACGGGTGATGGGCTACTGGTACGCGTAAACGATGAACTTACTGGTGGAGAAGAACTGGAGATTCCCGTGGACTTGGTGGTGCTGGTGACTGGCATGGTTCCGAGGGAGAACACGAATTTAATTGATATTTTGAAACTGCCGCTGAGTCAGGACGGCTTCTTCAATGAGCTTCATTTGAAGCTTCGGCCCGTTGAGACCGTGGTGGACGGTGTGTTTATTGGTGGTGCCTGTCAAAGCCCCAAGGTGATGGCCGAGAGCGTTGCCGCCTCCCTGGCTGCCGTCAGCAAAGCAGGCGCACTCCTCCTGAA
>JALWRV010000429.1 GCA_027080545.1 Parvularculaceae bacterium | reverse complement strand
CCTTCGGGGTTGCGGTCCAGCACTTTGCGTTGTTCTTCAATGGTGGGATATTTTTGCTCTTTCGGCCAAAGCGCATCAGCATCGGATTCATAATCCCACATGGTGTAACCAAGATAGGTGTTGAGGAACATGTTGGGCTGGTGCATGTGGCAAATCATGCATTGCGAGGTGGGAATGGCCCGGGTGAAAGCGTGCTTAATCGGGTGGCCGGATTCATCATCAGGTATGGTCGGGTCCACGGTTTGGGTAGTGCCATCGCGTCCATATTGCGCATAGGTAAGGGAGTGGCGCGGTTCGCGGTCATTGGCATAGACCACATGGCAGGATGCGCACCCTGAAGAGCGATAATCCCCTTGCTGATCATTGGTGCCCATAAACCAGGTAAATGGATCGTTGAGGCGGGTTTTGTGAATGTTCAAGACCGGAATGGCCACTCGTAGGCCCGTCCCCAAGCCGCGATTGGATTGGCGCAAATCAGGGCGTCCCGGCTCTTCCAAACGTTGTAATTGGCCAAGGGCGTTAGGCAGACCAATCTCGCCAAATTGCGTGCCAATATTGCGCCCGCCGCGCTCGAAAACCCGAAACACATCGGCAGGCGGTATCACATGCCATGTGGGTAAAACGCCCAATGCCGGCAAGGCACCACGGGCTGCTTGCGCCGGGGTAACAGTGCCGGGAGGATCTCCCGGAGAGAGTAATTTCGCGGCTTCCCCTTCGCGGGTATAGGCCTCACCCAGCACATAGTTTTTGAACGGCAAGATCCCGTTATTATAGGCTGCCCCCCCCCATAGCATGGCCCCGGTGGCCATTAAGGAACGTTCTGATGCTTCAATTTCCGGCAGGTGACAAGAACCGCAAGCCTCCCGCGCCACCCGGTAGTCAGACGGGTTTACAAAGCGCACATATTCCGGTGCTTCTTTGTTGAGCAGGGTATAGCTTTGTTTTGGGTTGGCAGAAGAAGGCCAATGCCAAGATAAAGGATAGGTCGGCAAGACATGGGCCTTGTCGCGCAGGCGCTCATAGGGTGTTTTTTCTTCGTCGCTTTTATATTTGAAATGGTCCGGGACGTGTTCTACTTTCTTGCCTTCGTGATGATCATCATCGCGGTGGGCGAGGAAGTCTCGCTGTAATTCTTCCGTGGCAAAAATACTGGCATCGCCCCCATGGCAATCGGTACAGCCGAGAATAATCCCCGGCACATTGTGCATGGACATTTCATCGGTTTCGGTGTGGCACGACATGCAGCCTTCGCTTTTAGCTCGTGCCTCGTCCCAAGTTTGGGTGCGTGGTGCCGGTGGGGCTGTGACATAAGTCATTTTTTGTGGCTCTTCGCCCTCAGAGGCGTGCGCAGGGGCAAAAGCCGGCGCCAAAGAAAGGGCGACCAAGCTTAGTAAAATAGATATGGGAAAAGCGATTTTCATAAGGGCTAATAACTCACAATTCCGTTGAACAGCACTGAATAATAATAGTCTTCGTCATCGACATTATCGTAAATGTCTTTAAAGCCTTCGCCGGGAATGAGCGCGGCACCAGATAGGCGGAAGACAAAATTTTGGATAAAGCCCGGCCGATAGATAGCGGCGGTGGAAACATCCCAACCAATATCATTGTCAATCGGACCTTGAATACGTAGGGCCTCGAGCACTTCTGTTTTATCAAACCAGAGATGGTTGGCATTTACCGAAATACGCAAAGGTGGCGTGATATCAAAATCAGCCCCCGCGCCCAGCAACACCGTACCGGGGTTGGTAAAGTTCGATTGACCTTGTTCTTTTGAAGAGCGCAAAGAGTTCAATATACCATTGCGCCCATTCAGACCGATAACCCGGCCTCCCCCTGCATAAGGAAAGGTTTGGCGAATCCAATAGCTGGTATCAGCCCCGGCAAATTGCGGGTTTTCAAAAATCGCATCAAAGCCTTTTTCCGTATTATCATAAGGATCATCATCGCCGCTGGCATAAAGGGCAGATAGGCGGAACCGCATCCAGTCATAATCTACCGAGGGCTCAACGGCGGCAAAAAAGGCGCTGATATTGCTTTTCTCGCCAGTGAAAATGGAATTGCGGTTTTGCCCAAAGGCATAATAGGTAGAAGCCGTAAGGTTCACGCGGCCAACCCGTCCGTCGGCATTATAACCAATATAGCCCACATCATATTCGCGCCCGCGCAAATTACCGAGCAGGGCTGGGCGTACCGGGAACCCATTATCATCAATCTGTATATTGTTTTTCTCGCGGTTAAAATTGCCTACGAGGGAAAGCTGAGACGTCATGCCCGGGAACGGTAAATCTTGGCGATAAGCATTGGCAACGAGCATATAATCTTGGCGCACCGGGCGGGTTACATCATTGAGACCGGAATTGGTGTCTTTTTCTAAACGCGCAAAAGCCGCGAGATTATATTGGAAGCGGTTATTGTCACGATTGCCGAAAAAACGAATGCCAAGCTGATTGTCTTGGAACAAAAAGCCACGAAAGTCGGTAGAAAAAGGCTGGATGCCCACGCGCAAACTATCGAAATCATACCGCTCGGAAACATTGCGAATATGATAATCCACAAAGGCTTCCTGTAGGCCAATCCAACCATCCCGACGGCTGGTGCCTTTTGAGGGCTGAACAAACAGCACACGTTTTTCTTCTACATCAGCATAATTA
>JALWRV010000428.1 GCA_027080545.1 Parvularculaceae bacterium | reverse complement strand
GACATCCTCTTGGGCAACAGCCTTACCCATGATCAAAGGGCTTACCATCAGACCAGTGCTGATCAGGGCAGAGACACCAAGAACAGAAGCAGCCCCGAGCAATTGTCTGGTGAGGCGAGTGCGCGCCTTTGCCCTTTTTTCTGTTGATGGTAGCGATGGCTTTTTCGACGGTTTCCGTGTCGGCATTTGGCTAATCGGCATTGTCTTACCCTCTTTCTCTGGTACTTATTTCTACCTGTTATTGCCCCCCCGAGCGGCGTCTTGAATGGCCCCCTGATTTGATGGCCCCTAATGCTCGTCTAGCGAGAACCCTTGTGCGCCCACGCTCGGCTATCGGCCCGATGGCTGGCAAGTCACGGCGTTGACGCCAACCCTTGATCGGTAAACCACCCAATTATGTTGGCCCAAAAGGGCCGGTAAATGTTGACCTAAAAAGGTCGGTTTCACAAAGGGACGTTCCCCAAAAGGACAGCCCCAACACTGTTTTCACGGAGAGGCGGTTCAAAAGGGTCTCAGTATTTTCTTGGAACCAAATAGCCCCTTTGAAAGAGCATCCCGTGATTGGCGAAAATATGGATGTGTTTGCCCTTAAAGGGCAATATATTTTAGGCGAAAACTATAAGCGCAGACTATAAAAATGGGCGATTCGCCCAGCCTGCTCCTGTGTTTGGGCCATCAGGCTGGGGTGTGCCTAGCTGAAGGCCTGTAAACCGGTCTGGGCGCGGCCTAAAATCAGCGCATGAATATCGTGGGTGCCCTCATAAGTGTTCACGGTCTCCAGATTAGCCGCATGACGCAACACGTGATATTCTTCTGAAATACCGTTGCCGCCATGGATATCGCGGGCGACCCGGGCAATGTCCAGCGCTTTACCGCAATTATTGCGCTTCATGAGGCTAATGGCCTCAGGGACATAGGCTTTGGCATCCAATAGCCGCCCCAATTGTAAGGCCCCTTGCAGCCCTAGGGCGATTTCTGTTTGCATATCAGCTAGTTTTTTCTGCACCAATTGTGTCCCGGCGATTGGCTTGCCGAAAACCACACGCTCCATGGCGTAATCTCGTGACGCCATCCAGCAAAATTCTGCGGCCCCCATCACCCCCCAACTAATGCCATAACGCGCTTTGTTAAGGCATGAAAAAGGTCCCCGTAAGCCTTTGACATCTGGGAACATATTTTCTTCCGGCACAAATACATTATCAAGAACGATTTCGCCGGTGATAGAGGCCCGCAAGGAGAGCTTGCCTTTAATCTCAGGGGCGGAAAAGCCGTCCCACGCGCTTTCCACGATAAAGCCGCGAATAATTCCGTCGAGTTTGGCCCAAACCACCGCCACATCGGCAATCGGCGAATTGGTAATCCACATTTTAGAGCCGGTGAGCCGATAGCCCCCATCAACCTTTTCTGCCTTGGTGCGCATGGCACCGGGGTCAGAGCCGCCATCGGTTTCGGTGAGGCCGAAGCAGCCGATCCATTCGCCACTGGCAAGTTTTGGCAGATATTTTTGCTTTTGTGCCTCATGGGCAAAGGCTTCGATAGGGTACATGACCAGCGAAGATTGTACGGAATTGGCGGATCGATAGCCGCTATCGACGCGTTCAATCTCTCTGGCAATTAGCCCATAGGCCACATGGCCCACACCAACGCCCCCATAACGCTCATCGACAGTCGCGCCCAAAAGACCCAACGCCCCCATCTCGGTCATAATGGCGCGGTCAAACACCCCGTCACGATTGGCCTCAATCACCCGGGGCATCAGCTTTTCTTGGGCATAGGCACGGGCGGTATCGCGAATCATTTTTTCTTCGTCAGAAAGTTGACTCTCCAGTAGCAGCGGGTCTTGCCAATCAAATTTCATACTCATGGGGCTAATCTCATTCGATTAAAGGGGTTAAATAGGGGCGGTGTAGCCCGCACACTCGCGGGAAGCAAGGGCTGCAGCCATTCCGCAAGGGCGACCGCCCTAAAGCCCGGCCAGAATATCGGTAATGGAGAGGGTCACATCGGTGAATTGGAAGCTCTCTACAGTCGAGAAGCGATTGCCAGAAAGGGTATCGATGATGATGATCTGGTCGCCATTGGCGAATGTGATGAGAAGATCATTAGAATTGAGTGTCAGCCGCTGAAATGTCGCATCGGTCGAGGCATAATCCGTAAATTGCATAACATCGAGATCATCGAGACCAGTGTCTTGAACAATATCGTCACCATCCCCCATATTGAAGACATAAGTATCGGACCCTTCCCCCCCGTTGAGAAGATCATCGCCCAAGCCGCCTTCGATTATATCATCGCCCACAAAACCATTGACCACATCATCGCCAGCGGTTTGGTCTTGGGCGATAAACAAGATGCGCAAATCATTCATGGTCAGGGTTACCCCGTCACCATCAAAGATGATTTGCTCGATTTCTCCGAACTTATTGAAATTCAAGCTATTGACCAACCGAATACTATCGCCATTGGCAAAGCTGATGAGCACATCATCCCCATCCCCGGCAACCCGGGAGAAGGTGGCGTCAGTGGAAGAAAATCCGCGAATATCCAACACGTCGGTGCTGAAAAACCCGCCATCATCAATGGTGTCAATCCCATCGCCCATATTAAAGATGTAAGTGTCAGACCCATCACCGCCGACGAGATAATCATTCCCCAAGCCG
>JALWRV010000427.1 GCA_027080545.1 Parvularculaceae bacterium | reverse complement strand
TGATCGTACCGAGCGAAGAACTGGCCAAGGTCTTTGTGCTACGGCGTATTCTCTCGCCCATGGGCGCCAATGATGCTATCGAGTTCCTCCTCGACAAATTGCGTCAAACCAAATCCAATCAAGCCTTTTTTGACAATATGAACACATAAAATAGAGGCGAATACGCGCTTAACGGGAATAGGACGCATACGGAACAACCTAAAGCCTAAGCCCGTTAACGCTATTCAACAAGTTGCTAGACCGCAATCAATACTTGTGATTGACTAAGAAGTGAACGGCGCACTGTGGGGGTGCTGCCGATATCGTCTTCTTGGGGAGCGGCCTTTTTCAGGCTGGCTATGGTCATGGGGCATAATAATCACAAACAGCAAAACCTGTTGGGTCGACTGGTTCTAGAGGCTGTCATGCTTGCGGGGTTGGTGATAGGTGTTTTGGGGCTTACCGCCAATAGTGCCCGCGCCGAGGTCCCCAACAATCAATCCGCAGGGTGCCAACAGGTCAATAATGGCGGTTTGAACATTGCTTATCTGGGATTCTTTAAAGAACCCACGGTTAACAATAATGAGTCCGTACCAACCTCGCTTACTAGCAATGTGACCGATGAGTTTTTCATAGGGGAAAAAATCATCATCACCTATGACCAGATAATCCGCACCGTCGGCACAGATGATACCCGCCCCTTTACCTTTCTTGATGATCAAACAATATCAAGCCAACCGATTACGCAAGGCACCGCAGATTATATCATTCCGGCCACGGGGCAGCGCTCTATTTCCGCTGAATTTTTTGTTAATCCTCAACACCCGGAAACTGGCGTCAGCGCCATTTGCGAGCCAGCGGTAACCGGCACCATCATCATCCGCAAACAAAGCGATGTGGCAGGCAGCTTTTCTTTTACCGGGGACCTCGGAGCTTTCTCCCTGTCCCCCACAGCCTCTACCATAGACGAGAGAATTTTTTCAGACCTCCCCATTGGTACCTATGCAGTTACCGAGCTGGTCGATAATAATAGTAATTTAATTGACCTTGCCTGTGTTGGGGACCAAGACAGCAGTGTGGATCTTGCCACCGCCACCGCCACCATCAATCTCGATGCAGGGGAGACCATTCGCTGCACATTCACCAATGAACAAAGAAAAGGGATGATCTCGATCATCACCCAAACCTTTGGCGGCGAGGGCCGTTTTGACTATAGCAGCACCCTGCAAGCCTTCACCATCAATACCGATAATGGCAGCGGTCAAAAAGATTTCGCCGACATCGTGCCGGGAAGCTATAGCTTTACGCAAGGCCCGCAAAGCGATTTCGATCTCACGGATATTCAATGTAACACCGAGGCCGCAACCATCGATCTCGCAACCGCCACCGCCACCGTCTCCATAAACCCCGGTGACAATATTGTTTGCCGCTTTATAAATGTAGATAATTTTGACGAAACCAGATTTAAAAATGATAGCGTCGATACCATTCGCGGCTTCACCTATCGCCGGGCCCGCGCCATGCTCAATGCCGAGCCGGATCGCACCAATTTTTTCCGCCGCAACCCTGATGTGCTTTGGGATGATGAGGGGGCAACACCGCTAAAACTTTCTGCCCGCGCCACGCCGTTTAGATCCAACTATCGGTTCATGGCCCATACCAGCCGAAGCCAAGACGGTCTTTCGCCTGATGGCGTCGAATTATGGGTTGAGGGCAGCTATAGCGAAGCCAAGGATGATTTTTCCGATGGCACAATCGATAGTAGTTTCGGCATTATCTATGCGGGGGCCGATATTCAGCCTCGCGACAATATTATCATCGGGGCGCTCGTCTCCTTCGATTGGGCTGATGAGAGCATCGATTTGTTTAACCAATCAACAGAGCAACTCATACAGCAACAGGTGGATGGTACCGGCTGGATGGTTGGGCCCTATCTGGCGGCGCGCCTGTCTGAAAAACTGTTCTTTACTGGGCGCGTGGCCGCAGGGCGGTCGGATAATCAGCTAAGCCTTGATACGCGGGTAAAAGACGATCCCTTTGATACGGAGCGTTTCTTGGCGCGGGCGGCCTTAACGGGTAATCATGTGTTTGGGGCATTTCGTTTCACCCCCACCGCCTCTCTGACATGGTTTTCGGAAACGTCGCAGGCCTATATATCCAAAACAGGGGTTGCCATCCCAGAAACCAAACTAAATCTAGGCCGCGCGGAATTAAAACCGGAAATTGCTTGGCGCCATGATCTTGAAAGCGGTAATTGGTGGGAATCACAATTGGCTTTTTCTGGGATTTGGGACTTTGACCGTCCGGAAAACCTTGCGGTACAAAATATTCCACTGCCTACAGAAGCGGTGCGTGGCCGCCTTGAAGGGGGCCTGCAATTTAACTGGAAAAACGGAAATAGCCTGCGCTTTTCAACCGCTTATGACGGTATCGGCGCTGATGGTTATGAAGCCTATTCGGCGGGTCTGTGGTTTGACATGCCCCTGGGGCGGAGCAAACCGGCACCAAAACCAGGCCCCGCCATTCCACCACCGGCCTATAAATATTGTTCCGATGGGTCACGAATTTTGGAAGTTGATCCGTGTCCGGAAGAAAAAATAAAAATCCCGACACCACCGGAAGATTTGAAATTGGTGGTCTATTTTGACCATGATAAATCAGACCTATCGCGGGAGGCTCAGGCCAAA
>JALWRV010000426.1 GCA_027080545.1 Parvularculaceae bacterium | reverse complement strand
CAAATCTACAGCTTCAATATCATAATCCAACCCCTTGATATTTAGGGCTATTCTTGTTCTGTGCGCAGATCCGCTGCGCCAATAGCTTAAGAGTTTCATCGTGGTTTCTTTCTACCTTGAATCAATACTGCTTGCGCTAATTAGTTTCATATGATACTAATTATCTCCACAAGCGAGGAGCGTTCTTCTTCGATGATTTCCTTCCAATTTATGGCAATCTTTTGCCCGCACTATGGAGTCCAATGCAATGGCTAACTTACCCGAAAATCCAATTGGTACAGATGGTTTTTCTTTCGTCATGTATGTTTCTGACACGCCGGGCACGCTTTGTGCCCTGTTTGAAAAAATGGGCATTCCCGCCATCGCGAACCATAAAAGCAAGAATATGATTCTCCATCGCAGCGGTGATATTAATTTCATCGTCTCAGACGTGGATACGCCTTTTGCCAAGGAATTTTTTGAGCGCCATGGGCCTTCGGCCTGTGCCATGGGCTTTTTAGTCAAAGACGCTGTTAATGGACATGCCAAGGCCGTAAGCCGTGGAGCCACCGCTATTGCTGATGAACAGGACCTTCTCAAAGCTCCGGCAATTGCCGGCATTGGTGGCGCCCGGGTCTATTTCATCGACGAATATGGCGACAAAGGTGATTTCTTCCAGCATGAGTTCAATTTGATGGAAGGCAAGAGTTGGGACCAAATGGGCTTTTCTAACCTGTTTGAAATTGATCACCTTACTCATAATGTCAAACGGGGCGGCATGAATGTGTGGGCAAAATATTATGAGGACATCTTCAATTTCCGGGAAATTCGCTATTTCGATATTGAAGGCAAAAAAACCGGCCTATTCTCGAAAGCCATGACCAGCCCCGATGGGCGCATTCGCATCCCGCTCAATGAGAGCCAAGATGACAAATCTCAGATCGAAGAGTTTTTACAAGAATATAATGGCGAGGGCATCCAACATATTGCTCTGGCAACCAAGGATATCTATCAATCCATTCCCGATATGCGGGCCAAGGGTTTAGACTTTCAAGACACGATCGATACCTATTTCGACCTCATCGACCAGCGCTTGCCTGATCATAAAGAAGATGTGGCCAAGCTGCGCGAGCAGAAAATTCTCATTGATGGTGGCCCATCGCAAGGGGGTGGATTTTTGCTTCAAATCTTCTCTACCAATGCGATTGGTCCAATATTTTTCGAGATTATTCAGCGCAAAGGGAATGAAGGATTTGGTGAAGGTAATTTCCAAGCCCTGTTTGAATCTATTGAACTGGATCAAGAACGCCGGGGGATCATCTAATCATGGCCCGCAATTGGATATTGCCCCGTCACGCTAAAGGCACGACCTCACGCCAAGCCCATGTGGACATGCCTGAGGGTACGTATGAGCGTGAAATGTCGAAGGAGGGTTTTTTCGGCCCTGCCGCTTTTTTTCACCACCAACACCCGCCCACGGGATGGATGCGTTTTGAGGGGCCGCTGCAACCGCGCGCCTTTGATCTGGCGGCAAGTGAACAAAAGAGTGAGGATCCATGGTCGGCTCCCATCATCCTTGCCAATCAAGCCTGCCAAATCCGCTATTGGAAATTGCCGGGCAGCATGAGCAATCTCGTACGCAATGGGGACGGTGATCAGCTTTTGTTTGTTCACAAAGGGGCAGGGGCTCTATTTTGTGATTTTGGCCATCTCGATTATGAAGCCGGCGATTATATCCTGTTGCCGCGTGGCACCATGTGGCGGCTGGAAAGCGCCAACCCATCGGAAATTTTGATGATTGAGGCCACCAATAGCCATTTCACCCTGCCGGATAAGGGGTTATTGGGTAATCATGCGATCTTCGACCCGGCCATGTTGGACGCGCCGGACATAGACACGGCATTTCTCAACCAGCAAAATGAAGAAGAAACCAAAGTCGCGATTAAAAAGCAAAATCAAATCTCCACGGTCACCTATCCGTTTAATCCGCTTGATTGTGTCGGGTGGCATGGGGAATTGTCGGTACTGCGGATCAATGTGCGCCATTTCCGTCCGCTGATGTCCCATCGCTATCATTTGCCGCCCTCGGCCCATACGACTTTTCTATCAGACCGGTTTGTGGTTTGCACTTTTGCCCCACGGCCATTTGAAACAGACTCTGGCGCACTGAAGGTGCCTTTCTTTCATAATAATGATGATTATGACGAGGTGCTTTTCTACCATGAAGGTGACTTTTTCTCGCGCGACAATATTGATGCCGGCATGATGACCTTTCATCCTACAGGGTTTACCCATGGCCCCCATCCCAAAGCGCTAAAAAACATGCTCATCCAGTCGAAACCGGCAACTGATGAAATTGCGGTGATGATTGATACAAGAGATCCGTTGCAGGTGGGCGATGCCGCCAGTGCGGTTGAAAATAAAGACTATGTAAATAGCTGGAAATCATAAGCGTCGAATAGATAGAGCCGGATTGATAGATAAGCCTGAATAGGAAAAAACATGAAACTCGCCTCCCTGAAACAAGGCCGCGATGGCCGTTTGGTTATCGTTTCACAAGACCTCACCCGCTACACAGATGCTGGCCGCATCGCGCCAACCTTGCAAGCGGCTTTGGATGATTGGACTAATGTTGAGCCACGCCTACGAGAGCTTTCGCAAAGTCTCGAAGCCGGCGCTGCCCCAGTGGAGCGCTTTCACGAGCGCGACTGTGCCTCTCCTTTGCCGCGGGCTTTCCAATGGGCTGATGGGTCAGCCTATGTAAACCATGTGGAGCTGGTTAGAAAAGCCAGAGGCGCTGAAATCCCCGATAGTTTCTGGACTGACCCATTAATGTATCAAGGGGGCTCTGATAGCTTTATCGGTCCGCGCGACACGATCCGTCTTGCGCACGATGAAGCCGAATGTGCAAAAATGGGCATTGATATGGAAGCGGAAGTGTCAATCATTACCGATGATGTGCCCATGGGCATCACGCCGGAGAAAGCCCGTGATCACATAAAACTGATTATGTTGGTCAATGATGTGTCCTTGCGTGGTCTTATTCCAGCCGAGCTTGCCAAGGGGTTTGGTTTTTTCCAATCGAAACCCTCATCGGCTTTTTCCCCAGTGGCGGTAACCCCCGATATGTTGGGCGATGATTGGCGCGACGGTAAACTACACCGCCCTTTGAATGTTGATTATAATGGCCAACCCTTTGGGCGCGCCGAGGCGGGTGTCGACATGACATTCGATTTTGGTCAACTGATTGCCCATGCTGCCAAAACCAGAAATTTATGCGCAGGCACGATCATTGGTTCCGGCACGGTGTCCAACAAGCTCGACGGAGGCCCCGGCAAGCCGATCAATGAGGGTGGCGCAGGCTATTCCTGCATCGCAGAAATACGCATGATCGAGACCATACGCGATGGTAAACCGACCACTGAATTTATGAAATTTGGCGATCAAGTCCGCATCTGGATGGAGGATGATAAAGGCCACACCATCTTTGGAGACATAGACCAACAGGTAGAGCGCCATGAACCTACCGCCTGATAGGATTAGGTCTATGTTGGACCAACAAAATTCGAGTGAGGATTTTGTTCTTGACCGCTTCACCCCCTATCAGATTGTGGTGTTGGGTAATTCCATTTCCAAATTGCTGGCGCGTTCCTATGCGGATGAATTTGATATTTCGGTCCCCGAGTGGCGGGTGCTGGCGGTGATATGTCAATATGACGGAACCAATGCACAAAGCGTAACCGAACGAACCCCTATGGATAAGGTCGCCGTGTCACGGGCGGTTACGGGCCTTGTGGATAAGGGGTGGGTGATTAAAGCGATAAGTCGTGATGATCGCCGCGCCGCCTTGCTATCGCCAAGCCGAGAGGGGCGACGGCTTTACGAAAAAATTGCGACCATTGCGCTTTCTCAAGAGAGCAATATTTTATCGGTTCTCAGCGAAAAAGAACAACAACAGCTACGCACCTTGTTAGCCAAATTACTCGAGCGTGTATCGGCCTTGAGCGATAATTAAGCCATTTATCGGGCCAGCCTATTCTTTACCCGCCAACCAATCGCTTTTACCCGGTCCAGTAGCGGGTTTGCACCCACTGGCATGGGGGTGTGTCCCCGGTGGCGCAAAAAATGGTTCATGCAGCGAATGTCAGCTTCGCGCACAGACAGGTAGGAGCGCCAAGTGATGGAAAGCGATATGGAAACTTCATCACCAACCTTAACCCAATGGGGGGCCTTAACTGGCATCACCACGCCCATGCCGGGGCTTAATCTGTGGGCTATCGCTTTTTCATCAAAACTTGGTTTGTGAACCAGATTTCGGTGCCCCCCCCCATGATAGGCTTCGTGCTGTTCAGGGCTGACAATTTCTGGATCATCGGCCGGATAGGCATACATGGTTTTAGAGCCGCGAATTTGTAGTAAAATATTATGCTCCGGATCCATATGAAAAGGCGTTATGGCGTGCGGTGAGGAGACAAAGACAAAGGCTTCCCGGCGCAAAGTTTTGCCGGTTTTTACCCGAATAGAGGGTTCCAGCTCGTCTATAAGACCATCCAGTAAGGCTCGATATTCTGGGTCCTGCTCTATGTTTTTCAACACCAGCCATGAATTATTTTCTTCTATGGAGCGAATGGTCGCGATCACATCCAGCCCATTGTCCGGTGTGGCTTCTGGATCAAGAGTAAGGTCCACATCGGCGCGATTATATTCAACCGCCTGCCTCGGCAGGGTGTTGGCCAGTGCCACCAGTCGCGGCAATTGAAACAATGCATCCGCTTGGCAATTATGACTGAGGAGACCGGACTGTTTGGGGTAAAGCGTTGCAAACTGTTTCAAACTATCATCAGAAAAAAACTTTGCCATTATGTCCCCCTCATGCTTTGCGGTTGACTATTACGACCGGCTATGCGTGCGCCCAAGCGCTCCACCCCCTGACAAAGGCGGGCTAGCTGGTTGCCTCGCCAGCCTTGCAAGCCGATTACCCATTGCTCAATATCCATACGCTCCGCCCACAGATGATCAATCATGGAATGGTTGGGCTTGGCGCAACTGTCGACCATGGTGAAGCGATGGTGATCAAGCGCGGATTTGGTTATTGCTAATTCTAGCATCACGCCCGGTGAAAAACGTCTATAGGCCTCATCATAGGCGATTTTGACGGTGAACAGAATATTGTTCTCGATAAAGCCTAACATCGCAGCGAGAACATGATCGTCCAAGGCCAGCTCGGCCATGAATAATTGTTTACGCTCGCCTGCGAGGGCGCAGGCTTGGTGAAAATAATTCACCTGTCGCGGATCATTAGCGATAGCGCTGCCTTGCTTTCCTTTCCAACCTTTGGCCTCTAGAGCAAAAAATCGTTGCAGCCATGGCGCCATAGGGTCGATTGGTTGCCATTCCCGATAGGTCACCTTGCCTTGTTCGGAGAGACGATTTCTGAGACGGCGAATTTCTTTGCGTTTTTTCGCGCGCACAGTTTGTTTGATATAGGTTTCGCCACTTAGGGCATCGCGATTTTGCGGGGCGAGAATAGCGCGCTGATGGTGGGCGGCACGATAAAGAACACGGCGTTCCCCAACCATGGTCAAAATGCCAGCCTGTCGTGGTACATGGGTTAAGCGCAACAGCGGCAAATTGGTTTCATGATCAAGCCAGCTAAACAGGGCATGATAAAAATCTTGTTCCAGACCCGGCACTATAGGCGCAGCCCCTAGGAAACAAAATGGATGGATCCAGTTGCGCCAATAGGTGATCGGCAATCGGGCGAGGGTGTGATCCTTGACCAGCGGGATAAAGCCGACCATGTGTTCATTTACATCATACCCGCCAAGCAATAACAAATCGTCTGGCTGGCCCAGTGTCGTCAGGGCGATAGCGATTTGGGCTGGATCATAGAACGGGTTGGCAACCCCGCCCGCGAGAGACAGCCTCCCTAATTGTGCGGCTGTCAGCGGGCGAATATCAATTTGCGTGACCTGATTGACCATGGAAATGGACATATTTCTCAATTTCGATACCCTCGCGCGGCTTTGGGGCACATCTTCGCTAGCCCATATCTAGCAAGAATTGTGCATTTTTGGGCAAAATTGCTGTATTGCAACAAAAACAGGGTTTTGCCACGGGGCGAAAACCCTATAAGATAGGGAAAGAGAGAAGCAGGGCAGGGGAACCGGGTGGCTATCAGAGAAGCCTTTTCACTAAAAATGGGCCGGCGCAAGAAACTTGTGCCGATTATGATTGGGCTATTAACCCTGACCATGGCCCTCTTTGTGCGCCTAACCGCCAATGATGCTTTTAACCAGATTAGCGGGCTGGTGTTTGATTATTATCAAAGATTATCCCCACGCCCGTTTGTGGATGCCGGTGTTCGGGTTATCGATGTCGATGAGGATAGCTTAAAAAAATTCGGCCAATGGCCATGGCCGCGCACAGACATGGCGCAACTATTATATAATGTATCCGATGCGGGGGCGGCAGTGGTTGCTTTTGATATGGTTTTCTCAGAGCCGGACCGCACCTCGCCGGACGCCGTCGCTGCTCTTTATCGTCGCTATGGGCTGGATGAAGAAAACCTCGCCCCCTTTTTGCAATTACCCAACCATGATGCCTATTTTGCGGACGCCATCGCCAATACCAATTCCGTGACCGGCTATTTCATGACAGAAGATGAGGGACCGAAGCCACCGGTAAAGTGGGGCCGTGTTGTAGCCGGCACCCTACCAAGCCTATCGCTCATTCAAAAGGGTGGGGCGATTTTGCCATTGGATCAAATTAACGAAAAAGCGCAAGGCACTGGTTTTGTTTCCATCCAACCTGATAGCGATGGTATCATCCGTAAAGCGCCGCTGATGAATCTTATCGGTGAACAGGAATATCCAGCACTTTCCATAGAGGCCTTACGGGTTGCGCAAGGAGCGCGCAATTTCGTTTTGAAATCCAGCAATGCTTCCGGTGAGACCAATGAGGCCAACCCTGAATTGGTCGCCATTCAAACGGGAAATTTTGAAATCCCCACCACGGGTGACGGGCAAATGTATGTGCATTTTACCGAAGATGTCCCAGAACGCGTGGTTCCGGCTTGGAAAGTTTTGGAAAAGACCGAGATTGACCAAGAGATGCGTGATTGGTTTGAAGGTCGCATTGTCTTTGTGGGTACTTCCGCAGCCGGCCTGCTTGACCTTGTCTCAACGCCGATGTCGCCATCGGTGGCGGGGGTGGTGGTCCATGCAGAAATGGTGGAGCAAATTATCTTGGGTAAATTCTTGATCCGGCCCGACTGGGTGCCGGGCCTTGAATTTATGGTGGTATTGGTGGGCGGCTTGTTGCTGGTGTTTTCGCTGCCCTATCTGGGTGCTTTGCGCGGGGGTATTTCAACATTGACCCTCTTGGGCGGGGTGGTCGTGTTTTCTTGGTGGCAATATTCTGACAATCATATTCTATTTGATCCGGCTTTTCCGGCGCTCTCCCTGCTCGCGGTGGCGATTGTAACCTCCACCTCAAGCTTCTTGATGACCGAAGCAGAACGCGCCCATATCAAGGATGCGTTCGACCTCTATCTGTCACCGGAAATGGTGGATAAGATCGCCGATGATCCGTCGCTGTTGAGCCTCGGCGGTGAAGAGCGCGACTTGACCATTTTGTTTTGTGATATTCGCGGCTTTTCAAAAATATCGGAAGATTTGGGACCAAAAGAAATTACCACTTTCCTGAATAATTTTCTCACCCCGATGACCGATATTTTGATGGAAGAAAATGCTACCATCGACAAATATATTGGCGATGCGATTGTCTGCTTCTGGAATGCCCCCTTGGATGATCCGGACCACCCGACCCATGCAGCGCGGGGGGCTTTGCGCATGATGTCGACCTTGCATGAGATGAACCGGCAATTTGAAAGCGATCCGCAAAATGCGCCCCTGCCGGTGCTGACCCATATTGGTATTGGTCTCAATGCAGGCCCTTGTTCGGTAGGGAATATGGGGTCCGAGCAGCGTTTTGCTTATTCGGTGCTGGGGGACACGGTAAATCTTGCATCGCGACTGGAGGGGCTGACCAAGCAATATGGGGTTGGGATCATTATCGGTTCTCAATTAGCGGAGAGACTACCGGCCTTTGCGGTCATAGAGTTGGACCGCCTAAGGGTGGTGGGCCGCGATACCCCAGAGACGATATATGGGCTTATCGGCGATGAGCAGGAAGCTATTTCCGATAGATTTGAAGCACTTAACGAATTGCATAATCGCTATCGGGAGGCCTGGGCGGCTCAAGACTGGGCTGGGGCCATGCAATATCTTGAACAATTAGTGACGAAGGGCACAGACTTCGAGATTGAGAACTATTATAAGAAGATGATCGAGCGGGCACGCGAATATATGCAAAACCCACCGGAAGAAGGGTGGGATGGGGTTCATCAGGCCTATAAAAAATAGGCCTTTGGCGTGTGGAGAAGTGGGGCATCACTGGGCCGATCTGCGGAGGCGATGTTTAGTAGAGGACGAGTAAAGGCATGTTAATCGCGCAAATAACAGATTTGCATATCGGGGTCGGCAAAGATATCGGCGCTAAGGACAATGAGAAGCGCCTTAAAATGGTGCTTGCGTCCTTGAAGAAAATTCGACCGCAACCGGACCTTGTGATCGCCACAGGAGACCTTACCGAAACCGGGTCAGTGCCAGCCTATCGCAAGTTGAAAAAAATGCTGGAGGCCATGCCCTTTAAGGTCTGGCCGTGCATGGGCAACCATGATGATCGCGGTAATTTCCGTGAAGTGTTCGGGGATGCCTATTTTGAAGATGGCTTTCTGCAATATGTGCTTGAGAGCGATGAGGCGCGGGTAATCGTGGCGGACACGTTGGAGCCAGGCAAGCATGGGGGCGGTTTTTGTGAAAAACGCGCCGCTTGGCTTGAGGCGCAGTTAAGTGCTGATTCCAGCCGACCAATTTTACTGGCCATCCATCATCCCCCATTGTTCACCGGTATTGACTGGATGACTGCTCATAATGATGAACCATGGGTGCAGCTTTTGCGCAAAACGGTCGAGCCCCATGATCATGTGAAGAAAATCATTTGCGGGCATATTCATCGACCAATTAGCACGCAATTCATGCGGACGGGGATAACAGTTTCGGCGGCTGTGGCGGCGCAGATTGGTCTTGATTTATCGCCGATCGATCCGGACCAACCGGATGGGCGACCGCTGGTGGTGGATGAACCGCCGGGCTTTGCGGTGCATTTGTGGAACAATGGGCAATTCATGTCGCATTTTTGCACCGCCGGAAAATTCAAAGTCATCTTGCCCTATGGCAAGCCCATGACCAAAGCCATGCGGAATGTTTTTCACGTCCGCCCACGCTAGTGGCGGCCAATATCAATCGCCCAAATTAGTGGCACCTGACGCCCCCATCCCCTTACGCTAAACAATAGGCTCCACAAAAGCACACCAAAGCGACCTATGGGCGAGAAGGCAGGGCAGGGGGGCCAGGCGAAAACACAGGCTGACTTAGTCCTCATAGTCGGTAAGGCCGATTTTATCCGGCGCTTGGTCATAGATTTTCCACGAATAGAGCACGCTGATCAGCACGGCGGCGATATTGCTGACCGGCAAGGGCAGGGCCAGCCAGATATTATTGGCGACAAAGGCGCTCACAAGCCCAATGAACCCGGACAGCATGAACAATCTACCGCCTAAGCGGTGGGTTTTTTCCCACACATCATTGCTGGATAGGGTCCATGGGGTGCGGATGCCCATAAAGAAGCTCGGCTTG
Source organism: Parvularculaceae bacterium (assembly GCA_027080545.1). Lineage (GTDB taxonomy): Bacteria > Pseudomonadota > Alphaproteobacteria > Caulobacterales > Parvularculaceae > S012-90. Next base: position 826 of record JALWRV010000426.1, on the reverse strand, counting down.
GCCTTGGGCAAGAAATTACCGATGATAATGATCAATAGGGAGACCGCGCCGATAATTAACCGGACAAATTGCCCTTCCATGAAACTTTCGCCACCAAGCCCCAGCATGGCCGCTGAAATGCCCCCGGTTACGAAGCTGAGCAAAGCCATGGTTGCGATCCATGCGGAAAGATAGAATTGTTTCGATCTGAATATATTGTTTTTACGCGGATCAATGAAAGGCAATACGGCCATTAATAGGCTGATAAACAAGGCAATGCCCGGCAATAGCCATAGGTTACGAATGGCCTCTTCGCGCGGCACCCACCTATCTGGTGTGCCGTCAATTCCCCAATGAACAGGGTAAAGGTCCTGTACGGGTAGGTTTTGCACCGTGTAAAAAACCATGGCCGCCATTAAGGCGATGAAGGAAAGTGAGATGATAAGACCTGTACGGATCATTTGGGTTTCTCCTGTTTTCGGGTTTTGTGGTCGGGCCTATCCTTGGTGTGGGTCAGCGACAGTAAAGCGGCGGCGGCATCTTCCAGAACACTAGAATTAGCACGATAAAAAATAGTCGTGCCTTGGCGCTCGGCGCTGATCAAATCAGCCTCTTTTAGAACGTTCAGATGGCGCGAAACGGTAGGCCAAGCACTATCAAAATGATCGGCTAGATCCCCCGCCGACATTGGCCCTTCTTTTAGTAATGCCAATATTTTGCACCGGTCCGGGTGGGATAGGGCTTTGAAGAGTGTATTTACCATAATTGCTAATTAGCAATTTAGCTAATTAAAGTCAAGTAGGGGAGATTATTGAGAAAAATGCTGAGTGTGAGAGCGACAAGCGCG
>JALWRV010000425.1 GCA_027080545.1 Parvularculaceae bacterium | reverse complement strand
GTTCGCCTGGCATTTTAGAGTGTCCTATGATGACGCCCTGCTTTCGACTTCTTCTCTGCAGCCATCCTGTGATGTGTCTGCCAATGCGGGCGATGTGGCAAATGGCAATGGCGCAGGCTCTGCAAGCGCATCATCCGGCCAGTTTGGCCCGATCAACGCCCCGCTGGTTCCAAGGGACGCCAGCGATAGCCGGAATGAGGGCGGGCAAAGTGGGCAGGAAGCAGCACGCCGCAATCCGGGTGACGGCTCTGGCATGGGGCAAGGCTGCGGCACGGGTCTTGAAGATATCTACAAGCCATTGACCAGAATAAAGGCGTCCAGTGCCGAATTGACTGCGCTGGATGAGAACAGCAATATTATTGCGTCTGAACCCCTGCCCATGCCCGCTGGTGCTTTCGTGACCAAAGACCAGAATGACAGGGACTATATTGTGCTGCCACAAATAGGGCCGGCCCGGCTAGGCTCGCTCGGCAAGAAAGAGGCAGGCATTTTGCTCGCCAAATTGCTGTCATCCAACACGATGATTCTGGATCTTCCGTATAACCCTACTCGCACACAAAGTGTTCGTCTGTATGAGCTGCTTACCCTCATTCGCTATCTTGGTGGTGAAGACGTGGAGAAAATCGTCAAAGAACCATTGATCGTTATGCCGAATTATTCGGCAGAAGCTGACGGGCCAGGTCTGGCTCGCGCGTCTGTCAAGGTGATGCGTGCGGCCGCTCTGACAGCACCATACAAGCCAGACAATAAGGTCGAATCGTTTCTAGCCATTGTTCGTCTCGACCCGGTGCTGGAGGATCCGGATCAGTTTAAAAAGCGCATGGAACGGATGATTGACGTCTTTCAAAAAATTGCCAGCAAGCATGGTAAGCCTCTGACCGTCATATCCTATGGCCAGCAAATTCCTCTGTGTACAGATGACAGCCTGGAGTGCTGGAGCCTGAACAGAAGCACTATCATTTATGGGGTTTCCGCCAAGGCAGGCAATTATATAGAATGAACCTGTCGCAGTTTTGTACCCCCAGATACTCATTTAGTGGCCTTTTGTTTCATCGCTGACCCTGTTCTGCCGAAAGTAAATTTCATCTTTGATTGAAGGGCGCGACTTTTGGTGGATGCCCCCCAATCGACCGCCCGCACGGTTTTTCATTTCAATGTGAATCCGATCGCCAAATCGCAGAAACGGGTATTTCCGGACCGCCATCCAATCTATTTGAGATGGTATTCGGGGTGGACGAGGTGGAGCCCGTCGATTTTGAGGCGTTTTAGTATCTAATCTTAACGAGGGTTTTTCGCTTCGCCAGGTTAAAAAAACAGCTGAGGCTTTGGTTTTTGTTAGCATCACCAACAAAGAAATAAAGATAATTCAATAAAACTATGAATAGGGCCCAGCCCCATCGTCGATCACACAACAATAACAACTTATTCTCATCGCCCGACAAGCCTGCATATTGGCTGCGCGCCTACTCACCGCTAAATATTCTGCGAAGGGGTCAATCTCTTAGCCGCGCCCCATTCCAGCCATGCCCTTCATGAGTATCAAGCTTTATTTTGAATAATTTCATAGAATATATGCGCTGGTAAATGGCGCCTTTGTGCTTGGTGATTATAGGCAAGGTGGGGGCGCGGGTTTTATATACCCGATCTCAAACAAGGTGCCGCGATTTGGCGTTGATCTTATCCGCAAAGTAAGCCCGTTTTTTTCGGCAATTTCTTTAACAATTGAGAGGCCGAGCCCTTCGCCGCTTGAGCGGTTGCCGCGTTTATAGGCTTTAAAAATATCTGCCATCAATTCCGGTTTAATGCCGGGGCCGGTGTCATATATTTGAATGGCCAAATATTCTCCTTGCGGGCGCACACCAATAAGCACGCGGCCTTGGCCTGTGTGTTTTACCGCATTGGCCACCAGATTGATCAAGAGGCGCATTAAAATAACCGGTTCACATGCCGCATAGCGGGTGGTGGGGGCCACCTGCAATTGAATATTTTTGGTTTTGGCTTCGTCGCCGAACATGGTGGCGGTATTTTTCAATATAATATCAAGGGCAATGCTTTGCGCCTCTTGTTGCTGGTCTGCATTCTCGTGTGCGGTGTTGAGTGTTGCGCGCTTCGTGTCTTCCAGCGTGCGGTCAAGAATGGTTTGCAAATAGGAAATACCTTTTGACAGGGTGGCATGGTCTTTATTGTCTTGCAGAGACATTTTTAAGGATAAAAGAGGTTGCTTTAAATCATGGGATGTGGCGGCCAGCTCTTTGCGCCGAGTCTCAGCAAGGGCGAGGGCGCGTTGATGTTTGGCGCTTATTTGATCAAGGGCTTTGGCGAGTTTGCTTTGTTGGGAAAGGGCGGCAATTTTGGCGTCCCTTGCTTGGGTTAGTTCCGTGCTCATGGCAACTGCGCGAATGATCAGCGCGCTGGCGAATAAAATAGTGTCGATGGCAAACCCCAAATGGTTCAAATTTAAAGCTTGATAATCGCTGAGTAGTTTAAAAGGCGGCAATGCCAGCGTGCCGATCATCATATTGGCAAGCAGAAAAACAGTTGCGATAAAAAACAGCCAAGCCCCCGCATGGCCCTTATAGAGCCCCCACAAAATAGCAAACAGGTTGGCGAGGCCGATCAAAAGCGCCCCAATGGAAATAAGCATTTGGCCAAGCATTTGAGGGCCATCAACAAGGGCGATAATCGCCAACA
>JALWRV010000424.1 GCA_027080545.1 Parvularculaceae bacterium | reverse complement strand
GATCTGGATCGCGCCTGGCGGAACAGTTTTTGTTCCAATGCCTGATTGGTCTTGAGCCGAAACCTGTAGGCTTTGCGGATTAGCATGGTTTTATTATACCCGTCAGCATCATCGGAAGACGGCGCTGATATCCCCGCCCTCGAAGGACGGGGTTTTACGCGCCGATTGATAATGTACACACCCAACAACTCTACAATATCACGCTCAAAACACGCGATTGCGAGAAAAAGGCACCAAAATCGAATGATTAAAAGGGTAAAAGGTGCGCGGGCATCACTGTTCTGAAGACATAGAGAGCCGAATTTTCTTCAGGATGTTGAGAGCGGAGCGCCGGGAAAGTCCGGCGTCCACGAGCAGGACCGGAACAACTTCTGCCAGCATATAGTTGATCAAAGCAGGAGACGGGCGCCGATCTCCCCGTTCCATCGAACACAGAGCGGAATGTGTGTAATTTGTTCCCAGCGCCGAATTGAGGCGAGCCAGCACATCAGCCATAGGGGCCCCCTCCCGAGTAGCAACCTGCTTAAAGGTTGATACCAGGTTCGGGGGCAGGTCGGTGTAAACCGGCTTACGGCCCGGCCTGGGCCGGGCTTTTGATGCAGCCACTATCAATCCTCCAGAAAATCAAGGGAAACAGAGTGAGCCTTGTCAAGCAAGGTCGTTGCCTCCCATTGTAACCCATCCAACGCTTGGGCAAGATCCCGCCGTTGAGCGGCGAGCTCGGCCCGGCGGTGCTCCCGCGCAACCGCCGCGCGAGCCGTTTCCTGTTTCTCGGGCGACACGCCCACGTGAGTATATTTTCGCCGCCCGGTCGCATCGACCGGGGACAGCAGGAACATTGTCCGCCCGTCGGGCTTGAAATGGATATAGGCGCGAACACACCCCTGCGCCTCCAGTTCCTTTTCCTCCGCCTCCATTTGCCGAATCGTCTCCTGAAGGCGCTCAAACACCTTGTCAAAACGTTTACCCAGATCCATACTAATATCTCCCACCTGAATACCTCTCGAAGTATTTTGTGTGGACGTTTGCCCCGGTGTGGTAGCCGGGGCAAACACCCTAACTTCACCCCGCCGGATGCTTAATACCCCCCGGCCACCTCCCGCACTTCATCAAACAGCGCCAGCTGCTCGCCTGCGGCCCGCGCGGCCTGCTTTATCATCGACTCGCGGGCGGGGGCTTTGGCGGGCAAAAATTCCTCCGGCGAAAGGGAAGGGGCGGTTGCGTGGAGAACAACCCGCAGCGCCGCCAGATCGCCCAGGGTGTTGCCGTGGTACACCAGAATTTCCCCGACTTCGACCTGATGGACGAGCGTATTTGCCAGCATTTGGCAAGCGAAGATCCGGGCGCAGAAGTGATCCAGATCGATGCCGGTAAAGCTGTACTGGCGAAGCGCCTCCGGCCCATCGGAGGAATAGACATTATTGGCCATCGCCAGTGCCATGACACCCGAACCACAAGCCGGATCACAAACCCGGATCAGCCCCTTCCTGCTGGGCTTTCCGCCCATCATCCGGGCCATCATCATAGCGACCGGCCACGGGGTGAAATACTGGCCTAGCGCCTTCTGTCCCCATCGGCTGACCATATCCATATAGGTTTCCCCCAGCACGTCATAAAAGGGGGTGCTCTGGTTCACCACGTTGGCATAAAGCCGGGATAAATCGAACAGAACGGGATTTACCTCTTTCGGGGGCTGCTCGACCATGGGAACGCCAAACCCGGCCAGCACATCATCCACCATCCAGCGGAAATAAGCCGTGGCGTCATAGCCGTGTTTATGGTGGGTATCAATCAGCGCCTTGGACAAGGCGTTACTGATGGTTTGGCCATTTTTTGCCATGTTGTCACCTCTCGAAGTTTTGCGGGCTAATGTGGTAGTGCCCGAATGGATTTAATTAAGACGGTTTCGGATATATTTCATTACATCCTCGACAGCATCATCGGGGGTTGCACCGTTGCCGGTGCCAAGCAAGTCCTGTTTTCCCGTGGCATCGGTTTCGGCTGCCCATGCCAGCACAAAGCAGGCATTCGGCATAATGTCGAAAGTAAACTCGACCCCGTGAGTTTGGCTAATCGCCTGTATGTCCTGAATTTCCATAAATTCACCCTCATTGGTAGAAAAGGAAGGGCAGGGGGGAACCCCCTGCCGCGTCATGGCTAGTCGATGGCCCGGAAGATCACCCCGGCGTCGGGATGCTCTGCCGCGAAGTCGCGCAGCAAGTGATAATGCTTGGCGACACTCTCAGCCTGAACCTCAAAAGACAAATTACTCAGGGCGTACAGAGTAATAATGATTCCGGCGGTCTCCGGGGCCATACCATCCGCCACGTAGAAGTTGGGGAAGGCCATACCCAGCTTTTCATCGGTATCCAGATAGATGTAAAAGCCGCCATTGGAAAGCTCGACAAAATGCCAATAGCCACCGGCATAGGTAGGGCAAAAGCTATCCATGAAGCTGTAGGCATACGTTTCAAACGATGCCGCTGCAAGCCCCAGCTTGGAAGCCAAAAAGTTAGGACGGGCCGCTTCCGGGACAAGGGAAGCGGTAATAAAAGAACAAGCGGAATTTTCCATAAATCACCTCTCGAAGTTGGTTGGAATCGCTGCCGGGCTAATGTGGTAGCGCCCTGCAACTGATGTATATAATAGTTCTTTTCCGCCACTATTGCAAACGAAAAGGCAAATTTTTTTTGTTT
>JALWRV010000423.1 GCA_027080545.1 Parvularculaceae bacterium | reverse complement strand
AGCCGGGGCGGGGCCCCATACCTCCACACCGTTTGACTGGGGCACACAATTGCGCAGCGCCCGGGCGCTATCATTAACCAGCCGTTCATTGGCACCGCTCAAGATCAATGCCGCTAGCCGCCCATAAGGAGGGAAATTCAATTGCCTTCGTCCTTCGGCCTCGGCTTCCATAAAGCTGTCCCGATCCCCCCGCACTAACCCTTGGATGACCGGGTGCTGGGGCTGGTAAGATTGCAACAAGGCGCGCCCCCGTTTTTGTTCGCGGCCTGCCCGTCCAGCCACTTGCGATAAAATTTGCCACGAGCGTTCGGCGGCACGCAAATCACCGCCAGCCAAGCCCAGATCGGCATCCACAATGCCCACCAAGGTCAGATTGGGAAAATGATGCCCCTTTGCGGCCATTTGGGTGGCGATCAGTATATCAATCTCGCCGCTTGTCATGCGCTTTAGTAGAGCTTGTGCGGCGGCTGGGTTGCTGGTGATATCGGAAGAAAAAACTTCGCTGGTGCGGTTCGGCCAACGGGTAGCCACCTCTTCGCCAATGCGTTCCACCCCCGGTCCGCAAGCGGTGAGGCTGTCTTTGGCACCACACTCCGGGCAGGCTTCGGGTATCGGCATGGTAAAACCGGAATGGTGACAAACGAGTTTGTTTTGGTAGCGATGTTCCACCAGCCATGTATCACTATCCGGCGCGGTCATGCGGGTGCCGCAACGCCGACACAGGGTCAACGGGGCATAGCCGCGCCGATTTAAAAAGAGCAGGGTTTGTTCGCCTTTTGCCAAGGTCTCCTCAATCGCCTCAACCAGAAGAGGGGATAGCCAATGGCCTTTTTCCGGCGGATGGGCGCGCATGTCGATGAGCTGGAAGTCGGGCATGGCAGCCCCCCCAAAACGGTTTTCCAATAGAACCCGATCAAAGCGCCCTTCTTGAACATTGACGGCGGTTTCGAGCGATGGGGTGGCCGAGGCGAGAATGATGGGAAAGCCGGATGTTTTATTGGCCATTTTTTTCATGGCTGTGGGGGGCTTAAGGGCGGCGGCTCTGGCAATTGCCATATCTCGGGCATGATAAAGCACCCCGTCTTGTTGTTTGTAAGCATTGTCATGCTCCTCATCGACGATGATCAGGCGCAAATTTTTGAAGGGTAAAAATAAAGAAGAGCGTACCCCCACCACCAGCCGGACGTCACCGGCTGCTACCGCCCGCCATACGCCGCGCCTTTGACCGCTGCTCATGTCCGAGTGCCAAGCCGCCGGGGCAGCACCAAAGCGCTGTTCTAGCCGCTTTAAAAAGGGCAGGGTGAGCGCAATTTCCGGTAACATCAGAAGAATTTGGGCGTGAGGGTCTTGTGTCAGCGCTTTGGCAATGGCTTCGCAATAGACTTCTGTCTTGCCAGCCCCGGTGACCCCGTCCAACAGGGTGCAGGAAAACCCGTTTTGGTTTATTTTCTGGATTAGCTGTTCGGCGGCTTGTCTTTGTTCTGCAGATAGGTGTGGTCCTTTGCGGGCCGGGTTGGGGCGCTCGAAAATAGGGTCGCGGGAAATTTCTTGCGCTTTCAAGGCTCCGGCCTTGGTGGCGCTCTTCACCACGCTAGGGCTAACCCCGGCCTTACGGGCCAGTGCGCTGGCGCTTAAAATCTGGTTGCTGGTCCGGGCTGCCTGCCAAACCGCCATGGGTTTTGGGTTCAGCCCTTGGGGCATGGTTTCGCTGGCACGATAGCCGATTTGTGTTTTTGGTGGATCGAGAAATTCCCCCTTGCGCATCACCATGTGCAGTACCGCCCCTTGGGGAAACAGCGTGTAATGGGCCACCCAATCAATAAAGAGGCGCATATCTTCCCCGAGGCGCGGGAACGCAATTTTACGATGGATGGTCTTGATTTTGGCAGGGTTAAGGTCAGGGGGCGGGGCATTTTCATGCCAGACAATTCCCCGCACGGTACGGTTGGCCAACGGCACCTCGACCCAATCCCCCGGCTCACAGGTCTCGTCTTTGGGGGGGCGATAATGATAGGGCCCCGCCAGAGGCAAGGGTAGAAGAACCGGTATAATGGGTTGGCTCAGAGGGTTGGCGGCAGGAGCCGGTGGTGGGGGGGGAGAATCAGTCATCGGTTGCACAAGGCTAGCGCCAATCAGTCCCGGATGCACGAAATTACCTTAAATTTATCTCTCTATATGGCAGACAGGCCAGCTTGAATGTTTTACACTAGCCCTTCCGACAGCGTGTTCCCATTGGCAAATTTTGGTAGTCCAGCCTATGACCTTTTTCATCCGCCATCCGTTTCGATTGTTTTTCTTGCTTGTCTTGGGGGGTATGACCCTTTTTCTGGGTACGGCTCGGGCGGAATATTCCTTTTGCAACAAGAGTAGCTATGCGATTTCTGCCGCGATAGGCTATCTTGATCAGTCACGCCTTATCACGCGGGGGTGGTGGCGTCTGCGGGCGGGGGAATGCAAGGTGGTGATGACCGATGCGGTGCAACCGGGGCGCTATTATGTCTATGCGGAAGCCATACCTGGCCATGTGGGTCCTTTGAAATCATGGTCCGGTGATCGCCCCCTATGTGTCGAGAATGAGAGCCTGTTCACCCTGTTCGATCAAGAGGTCTGTGCTCTCGATCCGCGCCGTCAGCGGGAATTTTTCTCTGTTGATGTGCCAGACAGCACCAACGGGTCTTGGCGTACCGAATTTGTCGAGCCGAACA
>JALWRV010000422.1 GCA_027080545.1 Parvularculaceae bacterium | reverse complement strand
CGGGGTTGATCAGGTTAAAATATGGCGGCGTTCCTATGATATTCCGCCGCCGCCGCTGCAAGACCCGAGTGCGTTTCCTTCTTTGATGGATCGCCGCTATCCCAACCTGTCCGTATTGCCGAAGTCGGAATCTCTGAAAAATACGTTGCAGCGGGTGTTGCCTTCGTGGGAAGGGGGGATTGCCGAGCGGGTGCGGGGTGGTGAAAATCTGATCATCGCGGCCCATGGCAATTCTCTGCGGGCCTTGGTGAAGCTCTTGTTTGATGTGTCCGACGAGGAGATTGTCAATCTCGAAATCCCCACTGGCAATCCGCTATTGCTGGATTTGAAAAAGGGCAGTTTGACCCTTACGGGTGCGCGCTATCTTGACGGAGATCGCAAAAGCCCGATCCCGCCTATTCCGAAATAGGTTTACGAGAAGGGTTTTGTCTTGGGGGTGTTCGCGTTTGCGGACGGATTAGTAGCCTTACCCTGAGGAGCCTCGCGGTTCTTCGACAAGCTCAGCGTTCTTTGACAAGCTCAGCGTTCTTCGACAGGCTCAGAATGAGGGTGGTGTCTCCAGGGCACTCATTTCTGGAAACGTTCTAGCGGAAACAGTCGAAGGTCATATAGGCCCAGCGGGGGGATTCCAGATTGGGGGTGTTGGTGGCTTCGTTCACATAGGAGCCACCCTTGGCGCTACATTCGGCTTTGGCATTGGCGCGAATATCCGCCATGGAATAGTCATAAGGGTCGTAGCGCACCGAAACTTGTGTTAGCGGTCCGTCTTGACGGGGCATGGTCTGGCAGGCGCTAAGCCCCAAAATAGCCCCAAGAACCAGTAAAGGGCGCCCCCCGATCTTCAATAAAACGCTCATGACTCTACTCCCTGACGGTCAAAGCCCCGCCAACATACTGATTTTAGCGCATTTTTTGGTCGAGCGCCAGCGACCCTGAAAGGATAGCATGGGCAGGCGGCGCGGTCCATAAGCGGCCATAAATGGCTATGGGGGGCAGGTTTGGGGGGACGGGCTGATCACAAAAAACCCCCGCCATGGGGGCGGGGGTCTGTTGCAGATTCTAACCTGTGAGGGGTTTGATCTTCTGATTAGGCGGCGTCGCTTTTGCCTTTCAGCAATTGCTTGGCGCCTTCAATGATTTTGTGGCCGCGGCCAATTTCAATTTTGCGCGGCTTCAAGGCTTCCGGTATTTCGCGTTCCAGCGAAATGGTCAGCAAGCCATTGCGTAATTCCGCACCGACCACTTTTACATGATCAGCCAATTGGAAACGGCGCTCGAAACTACGCCCGGCAATGCCCTGATGCAGGAATTGGCCGCTTTCTTCTTTCTCGGATTGGGTGCGCTGTCCGGTAATGCGCAAGGATTGTCCGGTCAATTCCACATCCAGATCATCTTCCCCGAACCCGGCAACGGCAAGAGTGATTTTATAAGAATCCTCGCCCGTTACCTCAATATTATAGGGTGGGTAGGTGGTGCCTTCGATTTTGCTGGCGGTCTCGAACAGATCCTCAAACAGCCGATCAAAGCCGATGGTGGAACGGAACAGGGGGGTCATATCATAGCTTCTCATGGGTTTCATCCTTTCAATAATAAGCAATGAATTCCTCAACCGATCTGCCCATAAGCCCCGAAGCAGCCTAGGGTGGATGGTGAGGGTTGGAGCCTGTATTGGCCTCCAACAAGACTGAGATAGGCAGGATTTTCCTTATTTCAAGAGGGTCGAAACAGGGTTAGACTATCCGCTCTCATTGTGGGCCTTGGCTTTAGAAGGCGCTCTGGTGCAATCTGAAAGAGGTGGAGAAATGTCCCGAAAAATCAAACTATTAGGCCTGATCCTTGGAGGGCTTCTGCTGTTGGCGGCCTGTGGCCGGGGCAAAGCACCTGAAACAGAAAGCCCAGAGGTGAGCGCGGTCCCAGCCCCGAGCGCCATCGAAATGGCGGTCATGAACCCGCAGCGCCGGGTGGCCAATATCGGGCGGGACCCCTATCGCCACCCCGCAGAAACCCTCGCCTTTTTTGGTCTTGAGCCGGATATGATTGTGGTGGAACTTTATCCCGGCGGTGGCTGGTATACGGAAATCATCGCGCCTTTTTTGAAAAGTGGTGGCGGGCATTATGTGGCGGCGGGGTTTGATCCGGCTATTGATAGCGATTATTTGCGCCAAGCCATTGCCGACTTTGAGGAGCGTTTTGTATCCAAGCCGGAAATATTTGGCGAAATCGAGGTGACGGTCTTGTCCAAAGACGCGCCGGGCATTGCCGCGCCGGAAAGCGCCGATATGGTGCTGACCTTCCGCAATGTTCATAATTGGATGGAAGGGGGCTTTGCCCAAAAAGCCTTTGACGACATGTATGCGGCCTTGAAACCCGGCGGTGTGTTGGGGGTGGTTGAACATCGCGCCAATGCCGATAGTCCGCAGGATGAAACCGCCGAGAGCGGCTATGTGCGCGAAGATTATGTGATCGGATTGGCCGAAAAGGCCGGTTTCGTCTTGGAGGCGCGCTCGGAAATTAATGCCAATCCGAAAGATACGAAAGATCATCCCTTTGGGGTGTGGACCTTGCCGCCGACCTTGCGCACGGCTGACTATCAAGGCGAGGTTGTGGCGGATTATGACAAGCAGAAATATCTCGATATTGGGGAGAGTGATCGTATGACCTTGCGCTTTCGCAAGCCAATGAACCCTGATGCAGCCTTGATGGAAT
>JALWRV010000421.1 GCA_027080545.1 Parvularculaceae bacterium | reverse complement strand
GTGAGACCTATGCCGATTATACCGCTTTTGGTTCGGTTCAACTTGATGCCGCCCGGCCTGACCATCTTGACGGTCTGGGCGATGTCTATGCCGGATGGGGGATTGCCTGGCGGGGGGGCCATGGCCAATCAACCTCTCTCATCCCCGCACAGCCTCAAGAGATTTTTGCCCCATGCGCCGCCGCCGCCCTCTATCGGCGAGATCGCTTTGTTGCCCTCGGGGGGTTTGACGAGAGCTTTTTCTGCTACCATGAAGATGTGGATTTGGGCTTTCGCCTGCGCCTTTCGGGCGATCGTGCCTTGCTGGTCCCTGAGGCGCGGGTTCACCATGAAGGCTCTGCAACCACCGGCAGGCGCTCAGACTTTGCGGTCTATCATGGTACCCGAAACCGGATACGCACCTTCATCAAAAACATGCCGGGCTGGCTGATGCCGATCTTGCTGCCGCTGCATCTGCTCCTCAATCTACTGCTCTTATTGCGAACAGTGCCCTTAGGGGTCGCCAAACCATTTGCCATGGGGCTGTGGGACGGGCTTTGGCACTCAAAGGCTGCGTGGCGGGCGCGCCCTGCGGTTCAAAAGGCAAAAACCGTCTCGCCCCTTATGCTGGCCAAAGCCTTGTGCTGGTCGCCCCTAAAGTTCTTGAAACGCGCCCCGGATCTGCGCCCTTTCACTCTTCCACCTGAGCAATAGAAGCCCACGCCCCGTCCAGCGTGATTAAGCCCATAATCATGGTTGCTTGATCATAGACCCCCCCCAAGGCGGATTGATCAAACAAGGTGCTATCGGCAAAAATCTTGTTTAACACCCTCATGGCCTCGATGGCCTGTTCCGACCCCGTGGTCAGATAGACCATCGCCAAGGCCCCATAAGCGCTGGCCAGATAGCCCGTGCCATCATTCATATAGGTTTCCGACAGGCCGGGGGTAGCGGCTGTTGCCGCCATCACCGAGGCCCAATCATCAAGCGGCGTACCGGTTTCGGGGTCTTTCGCCATCATGGCATAGACCGGCCCGAGACGTGGATCAGCCCCATCGGCCAAAAATCGCCCTACCTGCCATGGGGCAAGCCATGCCATCAATTCCCCCGCTTGAGTATCGCCCCGCAAAGCTGCCAGCCCGATGGCCATGGCCATATAATCATTCTGCCACGGGGAAATCCGCCCCGGTGGCAAGCGCGACGGCTCCGCGAACCAGCCCTCTAACGGCCCGGCCGCATCCATCGCCCCCCCCTCCACATTGCGTGCAACCAAATAGTCTAGATTTTGTCGCAACGCCTTTTGGAAATAGGCTTTCATGGGATCATCATCCGGCAGGATGAAGGCTGCATCGCTTAAATCCCGTAACCCCCATGCCCGGGCCCGGGGTTGCTCCAAAGTGGTTATCAATAACCCTTTCTCATCACCATTTTGATGGCGCGCATCAGGCCATGCGCCAGACAAAACCCACGCCGCTTCAAAACGCAATTCACGCCTATAAATCTGCTCACCCGTGAGCACATAGGCCAGCATCGCCAAAGACGGCTTATGGGCAAGGTCAAGCTGCCATCCCCCATCGCTACTCGCAAAGAAAATCTTTGGCAGGCTGCCCGCACCGGCTCCACGTTCATCGGCCCAAAAATCAGCATAGCGATCGACCCTGATGGGCAAATGATCCGCCGGGCCCACAAAATGCCAGGGAATAGAACCGGCCGCATCCGCTTGATCCAATATGACCTGTTTCAAGCCCGGCGAGCCGCTTTTCAACCAAAGCGCTGCCCAATTGGGCACCATGCCAATATCATCGCGCCCCCCCGTGGCCGGCATGTAGGTCTCGATAAGGCCGGGGCTAAGCGGGCGGCGCTCCACCCGCTGGTTTCGGTCAATCAGTTGCGCCACAGTTTCACGCCGCGCTCCGAAAGCCAAATCCAACGGTGGCACCGCGAAGCTAGAGCGCAAATAGGATGGATCCGCCATCACATCAAAGGCCGGCACCCCACCCTGCCAGAAAATTTTGTGCCATTGGCTCGCCCGATAATGGTTGACCCCGCGCACCGCACCAATGACCGTCTCGCCGCCGCGAATAGTTACATCATAGGTTAAATCCCGGGCCTTGTCTGTAAACGCCTCTTGATTGGCAAAGCTGATGGTCGTGCGCTGCACCCCATCGGCCAATAATCGCCGATCAATGAGAAGGCGCAATAAAGGGGTTATTTGCGCTTCGAACGATCCTTCCCGCACCAGAGGGCCATCAAGCCAAACCTGCTCTTGCTCACGGGCCAAACGATCAAGGGATAGGCGCGCCGAAAACTTTTCTCCCGCCCCATCGTGCCCGTCCACCGCCACATCCATGGTCCATTCTTGAGGCCATTTTTGAGAGATGGAAAGCGAGGGAGCCGCTTCACCCGCCCCTTCCCCGCGCACCAACATCGCCCGTTGTAGGCGGCCAAAATATTGTTTTGGTATGTGAACCGACAACAGACCATGCTTTAGGGAGCCATTGGTATAATAGGCTTTGCCATCCACTTGCACCGGAAAAAAATCTTGCCCAAGGCGCAAACGCAAATGTTGCCGCGCCGGGAAAAAAGCACACTGGCGAAAAACCTGCCCGAAAGTGATAATGCCAGTCTGGGGTCCCCCAGCGGAAAAAGGCACCAGATTGACCGCAACAATATCGTCCGGCGTCTGGCGCGAAGCAAAACGCGGGGGAGGTAGAATATCTCCTTTACCAT
>JALWRV010000420.1 GCA_027080545.1 Parvularculaceae bacterium | reverse complement strand
GTACGGGCGGGGCGCCCGGTTCTCTCTCTCTCTCTCTCCCCCTTTGAATAGGGCGCCCCGTTGCCCCTTTGGACCCGTTATCCCCGTGGAGGCGTAGTCCGACTTTCGTTCCTTTCTTTCATCCCTTTATTCGAGCCATTTCCGTCCTTGAGCGGGCTTCTTGTTTTGAGGCTTGTGGTTTATTGGTTGTGTTTTTTGAAAGGGCGGATAGGCCTTGCGCTTTTGGTCTAAAGGCCCTAAACAGCGCGCTTTCCACCGTGGGAGGTTTTAGCGAAGTCCAGCGAAACCGCACCACATCCCTTTCATCTCTCGTCGTGCTTTTGGGGCGGCGAGGCCAACAGATAAGGTTTATCATGGCGAAAAAACTACAAGGATATCTGAAGCTTCAGGTTCCGGCGGGCGCGGCCAATCCGTCGCCGCCAATCGGTCCAGCGCTTGGTCAGCGTGGCATCAATATCATGGAATTTTGCAAGGCGTTTAACGCTGCAACCCAAGAGATGGAAAAGGGGATGCCTATCCCGACCATCTTGACCATTTACACTGACAAATCATTCACCTTTGAAATGAAAACGCCGCCGGCTTCTTATTATTTGAAAAAGGCTGCTAAATTACAAAAAGGTGGATCGACCCCAGGGCGCGAAAGTGCCGGAACCGTGTCGCAAGCCCAGTGCCGCGAAATCGCCGAGGCCAAGTTCAAGGATTTGAACGCCAATGATCTCGACGCAGCAACAAAAATCATCGAGGGTTCTGCCCGTGCGATGGGTTTGACAGTGGAGGGCTAGGACATGGCAGTGGGTAAAAGAACAAAAGCGATCAATGAAAAAGTGGATCGCAAAAAAGAATATTCAGTTGGTGATGCGGTTGCGACGATTAAAGAAAACGCGACGGCAAAATTTGATGAAACCATTGAAATCTCCATGAATTTGGGGGTTGATCCGCGCCACGCTGATCAAATGGTGCGCGGCGTTGTCAACCTGCCCAATGGCACGGGCAAATCGGTCCGTGTGGCTGTATTTGCTCGGGACGAAAAAGCCGAAGCGGCCAAAGAGGCCGGGGCTGAATTGGTCGGGGCAGAAGATTTGGTCGAGGCCATTCAAAAGGGCGAAAGCAATTTTGATCGGGTTATCGCAACGCCGGATATGATGCCATTGGTTGGTCGCTTGGGTAAAGTGTTGGGGCCGCGTGGCCTGATGCCAAATCCCAAAGTGGGCACCGTGACCCCGGATGTGAAAAAAGCTGTTGAAGCGGCCAAGGGCGGGGCGGTTCAGTTCCGCACTGAAAAAAGCGCGGGTGTTATTCATGCAGGTGTTGGTAAAGCCAGCTTTGATCAAAAAGCGCTGGAAGAAAATGTTCGCGAATTTATCAATGCGGTGAACAAGGCCAAACCATCAGGGGCCAAGGGTACCTTCATCAAGAAGATCTCTATTTCTTCGACCATGGGGCCCGGCCTTAGAATCAGCACCAATGATGCGTTGAACGGCTAGGCTGTTTTACCATTATCTATCGAATAAGCCCCTCCCGTGCCAGAAATGGTGCGGGGGGGGTTCTGTCAGAACAAGGCAGCGCGCGGCATGCATATTTATAAATTGGGTCGATGAATGCGTTATAATTAGCCCTTTTTTACTTTGTCCCCTCACTTTGATAGGCTTCAGCAAGGGCTGCGCAATGGCAGCCATACCGACATTTGCCGGATGCTTTATGGGGAGGCTGATATGAAGCTGGCCAAATCCGTTGTCGTTGCGTTTTTCTTTTTATTGATCGCACCGCAAGTTCGCGGCTATGGCGGTGAAGATATGCTCAAGGGCAAGCCTTGGCATCATCAGGACATTACTTACCGTGCGTTGCATGGGGATAATCTTTATTCACCGCAGGTTAAATTCTCTGGTGGGGCCGAGGCGATTGCGTGGCACGCGGATTTTATCGACAGCTATCTTTATAACCCGCTTTTTTGGGGGCAGGGATTTATCGAAAGCAATGTCAAAGATCGCACCAAAGCGGCCCTCATCGGGTTTGATAATCTGGCCAAGCTGCATTTTGATGATACATTTTCCACGAGAGGCATAGAGGGTAATTGGGAACGATATGCAGCGGGTACCTTGGCCGGGCTTTATTGGGCATCAGAACAAGGCGAAAATGGTGATATTGCCGCGGGCCATCATATTTTAGGGGTATCCTTCCATGCGGTGCAGGACTTTTATTCTCATTCAAATTGGGAGTCGGGAACCGACAATCGCTGCAAAACCTACTTTCAAACTCCCAAGAAAGTACGTAACGCTTATACGTTATATTCTGGTGCCTATGAAAAACCGCGAAGCGTCGCTCCCGCCCATCATGGGGCTTATTCGCTCTCTTGCTCGATTTTGCGTGGTCGCCGGATTGACCCTTATGTGGGGCTGGCTTGCGGTTCTTATTCTTTGTTACAGAATACGCAGATATGTCAGAGGTGGCGCAGCTGCCAAAATGCGCAATCTGTTTCTATGTCGGTTGCCGGGTTTACCAATAATAATTTGGTTTACCTGAATCCGCCTGGCATTGCCTTGGACAATACATGGCTGGCACGGGTGCAAGCCCCCAATAGAGGGCTGACCGATTCGACGGGTTCTTTTATACCCATGCGCGATGGTATTCATTTTCCAAAACAACGCTGCGAAGCGATTATTGCCTCAGAAGCGGGAGAAGTTTGTAAACTTGATGCGGATATGATTTTTGCTGGG
>JALWRV010000419.1 GCA_027080545.1 Parvularculaceae bacterium | reverse complement strand
CGCACATGCCCTCAGTTAAAACAGAAACGCCCGCGATGGTTCTTCACATAAGCGGCGATGCCTATCCCGCGCCTTATGCAAAGGCACAAACGCCGTGTATGCTTGTTGGGTGAGCTCGTGACTCAGCACATTTGAAAGCAATCTCCTGCAGGGTAATGGATTGTGGTAAAGCCGGGGGTGGTCCGCTATCACCAAGAGAGGATCGGTCTAACCTCCAAGACGTCCCCTCCCAAATAGCGTGCCCGGGCAGAGCCTCCTGTAGTTTGCAGGTTATCTACAAGTTCAGCGCGGAACCGCCAGCATCGGGCGATCCAGAATCGGAGTAGGGAACCAATCATTTTGCCCGCCTGTTGGCCGAGCTCAGGAAATCGGCATTTACATAACTTTCAGCTTGAACTTCTTCGCCGCTCCGCTTAAGACCGCTTCGACAAATGGGGCCATAGCTCAGATGGGAGAGCGCTTGCATGGCATGCAAGAGGTCGGGGGTTCGATTCCCCCTGGCTCCACCAACCCCCTTTTTGTGGCGTGCACCATAGTTTGTCCTTTTGTGCGGGATAATGTGTCCTTTTTGGGGGTAAACCCCGAAAGCGGTCATCCTACTAATATTGTCAGATGACCGCTTTGAGCCCAGAGCGGCCAAACACGACGTTAGTTTTTCAAACAGAATTTGTGTTCTTCCAGCACGAATTGAGACAGGTATTGAACCAATTTTTGTCCGTGGCGAACAAACGTCGGCTAATGTTCTGGAATTCCTGCATTGAACCCATAGTCATAATGAAGTGGCTCGGGAAAACTGAACAGTTGGGCTAGGTGGATATTCTGCTCAAAATCGGCGATATTGCCGGAAAGAGGAGATAACCATGACGAGGCGACCGAGACGCAATCACAGCCCAGCATTCAAGGCCAAAGTGGCGCTGGCGGCGCTGAAGGGCGAGCAGACATTGGCGGAGCTGGCGCAGATTTATGATGTCCACCCGAACCAGATAAAGCAGTGGAAAGATCGGCTGACGGACGAGATGGCAGGGGTTTTTGAGGACGGGCCAAAGGCCAAGGAGCCGGAGATCGACGTCAAGACCCTGCACGCAAAGATCGGGCAGCTGACACCCCCTCTCGTCGATTGCAAGCAATCGCCTGCCAGCAGTGGACAACCGGATGATCGAGCGCTTCTGGCGCAGCGTAAAATACGAGGAGATTTACCTGCATGCCTACACAAACGTCCCTGAAGCCCGTGCAGGCATCGGGGCATACATCAAATTCTACAATCAAAGGAGGCCACATTCATCGCTTGCAGGAAAGACCCCTGATCAGGCATACTTCAACCAGCTAAAACCAATTCCGGTAGCGGCTTAGAAAATGCAGATGTCCACTTAAGAAACCCTCAGATGCTGTTCAAACAAACTGAGCCAATTCAGACATGTATTGTGTTTATAATACAAAGTGTTAGTGGTTTTGACCGTAACCTATAATAACGAGCGGAATTCGGTCTGTGAACACCCCAAATTTCGGGGGAATTACCAAAGGACGGGCTCGCATATCAAAGGGCAATATGGAATGTGGGCTCAAATCAGTGCTTAGTATTATCACGGTGCTGTCCAAATAGGGACATGGGATCGAGGGGTATGCTCTGCGCCGGCAAGCTTTTATGATGTTAGCGTTCGCCGAGCGCGTTATCAATCGTGCGCATTAGCGGTGCAAAGAAGTAGCTGATTATGCGGCGCTTATCTGCTGTAACGTCAATAGTGGCTGTCCTGCCGGGGCGCAGCAAAAACCGTTCTCCGCCGGCTTCAAGAAATGAGCTATCTGGCACAACCCGAACCACATACCCCCATTGTCCTTGGCTTGTCTCGGTGGAATCGGCGGCTATATCTTTCACCACGCCAACAACAAATCCAAAACGTTCAGACGGGAACGAATCTAGACGGATATTGACACGCTGCCCTATTTTCATAAACCCGATGTCCTGATTGGAAAACACAGCTTCAAACTCCACCTGTGGATCAACCGGAACAACGCGCATGAGCTCCTCTCCAGCTTGGGCAATGCCACCAACAGTAAAGACATTCAGTTTATCCACCACACCAGATATGGGTGCGGTAATTTTTGAAGCTTCAACACGGCGGCGGGCTATTCTTTCTTCTTCAATTAAGGTTGCTAGTCGCGCATCTATTTGTGAACGACGATCCGATAGATCTCGCTGCAAATCCGATACAGTGCGGCGACGCTCGCTATCGAGGGCCGCCCGTTCTGCAAGTTTTTGTTCGAGCTCTCGGAGATATGTATCGCGAGACAATTCCAATTCCGAGAATGCTTGCTGGACATCCAGCAGCGCCGTGCGGCTGGCGTTACCTTGATCATACAACTGCTGTGTTATTTCTAAGCGTTCGGATTGAATATCAATAATGGCATTGATCCGCCTAACATTCGAATTCGTAACATTTTCAGACTTAAGATTAACCAGCTCCCGAGCATCTACTTGCGCTAGCACTGATTGCAGGTTGCCTGCTTCCGCCGCGAGGAGGTGTTGTTGTTCTGTGAAAAAAGGGGTCATTTCTGTTTCAGCCGGGACTGAGAACAATGCTAACGTCTGCTCCACAAAACGGGCGCTCCCTACATCCAGAGTGAGGGCCTCTTGCATTGCACGGATCCGTGCGACTTCCACGTTAAGTCTTTGCTGCTCTGCGGTAAGAGTTCCCAAATCTGCTGTGGCATCGGATGCATCAAATTCTATCAGCACCTGC
>JALWRV010000418.1 GCA_027080545.1 Parvularculaceae bacterium | reverse complement strand
CCACCAAACAATACGTCGTTCCCATCCTCTCCATTCAAAACATCATTCCCACCGCCCCCATAAAGCCGGTCGTCCCCTGCTCCGCCATTCAGCGTATCATTAGCACCACCGGTTGCGTTGAAGTCAAAATATGGAAGGAATGGCGCATAGGGAGAGGCGCCACCAATCTCATTGTCGATGGTTACCTGCAATTCATAGGTGGCCGCCACCGGGATATTATCAAGCCCCTGATAAGCCCCGACAACGATGTAATAGGTCCCCGCCGCATAGGGGGTCCATTCCAGATAGCTATCTTGGGAAATCGTTCCACCATAATCCACATCGCTACCGGTGCCGCCCACCGTCGCGATTGAATCATCACTCAAACGCACCACATTACCATTGGCATCAACAATCGCCACCATGGCATCATAACCAGAGGACGTGTTGTCCATATCAATCCGCACTGTGGCGTGTGGGTTATTGACCGTGAAGCTGTAATAATCCCGCTCACCATTACCGGTGCCAAAAATTGTTACATGTGGAGACGTTGTCGAATCCACAATGTTCGGATTGGAGGCCAGGCTGAACAGGGTGGAAATATCAATCGCAGACCCCAGACTGTTATTGGCCGTGGCCTGTCCCGCCGTGAGCGTACCGGAGCCCATAGACAACCCCCCGCCCCGCGCCGCATCAACTGTCAGCAATTCCGCCAACCCGTCGAAATCACCAATGAGAATATCATTCCCCGCGCCGCCGTTTAGCGTATCCGCACCAAGGCGACCGACAATGGCGTCATCGCCGCCATTACCGTTCAACACGTTATTGCTGTCATTACCGTCGAGCAGATCATTACCGGCACCAGTCGAACCATTTTCAATGGTCACATTTTGCGCAATCGTATAGCCGCCCTGAATACCATCCACAAAGCTGAGCAAACCCCCACCGGTTGGCGTGGCGTCAATAGTTGCCGCGCCTAAAAACACAAACGCATCCCGAGCCCCATTATAGACAATTTCATCAACACCACCCGCATCCCAGATTGAGGAATAGGTGGTGCCTGCCGCATTCACATCCGCCAGCGTGTAGGTATTATTGCCTGTCTGATAGGTCATGTTGGCGCCATACATTAGTTGAATGGCCGCAATATCAAAGGCCATTGGCGTTGACGACCAACCATAATTGTTGGTTTGCGTGTAGAGACCTGTGGCCCATCCATCATTATAGGTCATGATGGTATAAATGCCCTGATTGAAATTAAAATCCCCCGTTGAGGTGCTATCCGCCACCCCATCAAACAGATCTGTATCATGGGGGTGTTCTAGCCCAATAGCATGACCTATTTCGTGTACGAGAGTGATATA
Organism: Parvularculaceae bacterium; assembly: GCA_027080545.1. Taxonomy (GTDB): domain Bacteria; phylum Pseudomonadota; class Alphaproteobacteria; order Caulobacterales; family Parvularculaceae; genus S012-90. The sequence continues at coordinate 1,400 of JALWRV010000418.1, read as the reverse complement.
GCCATAGCCCCCTTGGGCCAAACCAGCCACATCCCAGCCCGTGCCGCCTTGGTTGAACTCACCCTCGGAAACATTGTCGTTTGGATCCGGAAAGAAGTGAAAACCAAGGGCCCCACCCGCATCGGTCACGCTTTCTACCAGATTGGCATCGGCAAGTGTGAACACTTCCGTGAGGTTTAAATTAGCGACATTGTTCCACGCTTGAAAAGCCGACCGGATGGCGGTACCTGCCCCGTCTTCGTCCCAATCATTGATACCATTATTGTTGAAGTCTGAGAATTGCAGATAAAAGGTAATAGGAGACGCGTTCGACCAAGCCCGATCAGAGACCAACCCTTGCAAATAGGAATTGGTGATGGTTCCGGAATTATAAACATAAGCGGTGGTAGGCATCGAGCTATCTCCAAAAATTAGGTGGATTTTCACCTTCACTATGGGTCCCCACAACCGGCAAGAACCCCAAATTGAATAAACGAATCAGACGTCAGACGGCTTTCCTGAGTTTAACGCACCTGACGTGAGTTTCCGTTCCAGTTGCGGCGATTTTAGGGCAAAAATCGCCATTTAGCTATGCTAAACTGTGGTTAAGGGCGAAGAAATTACCGCTTTCGGCCATCGTCCCATTAACATTGTTCCAATGTCAGATGACTGTTTTTTCTAGTGTTTTCGGGAAGCTCAGGCTTTTATAAGGTAAATCCACTAAGCTCTGGCGCGATGGCGCTGTCCAAAACGCCAATGATCTGCACACATTTGCGCGAGGGTTTTGCCAGCCTGCCAATCAAGCTCGCGCGCCGCCAATCCCGGATCTGCAACCATTTCCGCCAAATCCCCATCACGACGCCCGACAAATTTTACCGGAATACCGGCCCCACTTACTTGCGCGAACGCATCTATCACTTCCAAAACAGAATAGCCCTTGCCGGTTCCAAGATTAAACGTCGACAAAGCCTGCCCTTTCCCAGCGCTCAAATATTCCACTGCCGCTAAATGACCCTTGGCCAAATCCATCACATGCACATAATCGCGCACCCCCGTGCCATCGATGGTGGGATAATCATTGCCAAACACATTCAACACCTCACGCCGCCCCGCCGCCACATCGGCAATGAGGGGAAAAAGATTATTGGGAATATCGTTGGGGTCTTCACCAATATCACCGGATGGGTGGGCCCCAACAGGATTGAAATATCGCAAATTCACCCCGCGCCACCCAGTGTGGGCGATCATAGCGCTGGCAATTATTTGCTCGCTAAAAAGTTTGGTTTGCCCATATGGATTAACCGGACCCAAGGCCGCTTCTTCCGTCACCGGAAGCGTGTTTTGTGCACTATAGACAGTTGCTGAAGATGAAAAAACCAAATGCGGGCAATCGATCTCGTTCATCAAGCCCAGTACCCCCA
>JALWRV010000417.1 GCA_027080545.1 Parvularculaceae bacterium | reverse complement strand
ATTCGGTAAAGCCCACCTCTTCCATTTGCTTGCGCAAGCTCCGCACCACGCTGGAGCGTAGCACAATATTTTTATGCAATGTTTCCCGGCGCAAATCGAGATAGCGATGGCGCATACGAATATCTTCCGGATAGTCCGGTTCGCCAAAAACCGGTAAGGGCAGATCATCAGCATGAGATAATATTTCAAATTTGCTCAGGCGAATTTCAATTTCCCCTGTGTCCAGATTGGGATTGATAACATCTGCAGCGCGCGCCACCACTTCGCCCTCAATGGCGATTACGCTTTCTTGGCGCACATGCTCAACATCCGCAAAAAAGCCCGCTTCCGGCTCCACAACTAATTGGGTCAACCCGTAATGATCGCGCAAATCAATAAACAGCAAGCCTCCATGGTCGCGTTTGCGGTGGACCCAGCCTGATAGGCGCACGGTGGAACCAACATCGCTGCTTTTCAACTCGCCACAATTATGGCTGCGATAGGGATTCATCTCTCAATCTCCGATTCGGCGTGCCCCACGGCATCGCTTAAAAATGGTGAGGGCGGGAAATGACCTTCCCGCCCGCAAAAGTCAAGACATGCTATGATGCCTGTTAACGCCCTTGTAAATCTTTGAAATAGCGGAAAAATTCGCTATCCGGCGAAAGTACCAGCGTGGTGTCATCAGAGCTCAAGGCCGTTTCATAGGATTGCAGCGAGCGATAGAAGGCGAAAAACTCCGCCCGACGGGGATCTTTCTTGCCCGTCGTCAATATACGGCAATCGGTTCTGGTTTCAGTGATTTCCTGCTCTTGAACCTCTCCCGTTGTGCTATCCGTTATATTACTGCCATCGGGAGAAATAATCGCCCGCACGGTAACCGGCACCTCATCGAGGCGAATGGGAAGCCCCTCATAGGCCCCAGCGAAAATACAGTTACGCACCCCATCAGCCTGACCTTGGGTTGTCAGCGCTGTTTCTCTCGCTTTGGCGACAATGGTGGTGACGGCCTTATCCGCCTCCGCTCTAATTTGCCGAGCTTTTTCTTCACCCTCGGCGCGTATGCGCTGGGCCTGTTGCTGACGCTCGGACCGCATACGGTTAAATACCTTATCCGCATTTTCCGCCGGAAAGTCGGCCCGCTTAATGCGCACATCAATAATTTCAACGCCAAACCGTTTCGCTTCTCGGGCGGTGGATTCTTTGATTTCAGCCATCAATTCCTTGCGTCGCAAGGTGATAATTTCTGTGATCAGCGCATCGCCCATGGCCCCACGCAATGAATCTTCCAATACTTGTTGCAAGCGACCATTGCCAACTTGGCGAATAACATTCCAGTCATTGGAAGAGCCTTGTTTGAAAGAAGCATAATAGGCCAAAGGATCCGTTATCTGATAGCGAATAAACGCATCCACCATCAAACGCTCCCCATCGACCGAAATAATAGTTTGGGGTTGTGGCATATCATATTCGATATTACGCCGGTCTAGCGACACGGTTTCAAACCATGGCACTTTCATATGTAATCCGGCTTCGGAATAAACCTGCACCGGATCACCAAATTGCAACACGATCACATGTTCGGTTTCTTTGACACTAAAAAACACCATATTGGCGATGAATATAGCGCCAACGAGGATGATAATACCGAAGCCTGAAAATAGTTTTCCCATTATATGTTTCCTACTGCTCTGATCGGCGCGTTAGCTCGTTGACATTAAGATATGGCACAGTACCGGCACCATCCTGATCGAGAATAATCTTATCGGTTCCGCTCAGAACTTTCTCGAGAGTTTCCAGATACATGCGCTGGCGTGTTACTTCCGGTGCCTTGGCATATTCCGAATAGATCGCATTAAAGCGCGAGGCTTTACCACGGGCCTCCGCGACCACCCGGGCCGCATAGGCTTCAGCATCCAGCATCATTTTTTGTGCCTGCCCGCGGGCTTCCGGAACCACCTTATTGGCATAGCCACGGGCCTTGTTGATGGTTTCTTGCGCTTCTGAACGCGCGTCGATTACTTCATCAAAGGCTGGCTTCACCTGCGGTGTTGGCCCCGCATGGCCAAGGTTGAGACGTATAATCTCAATTCCTGAATCATAAAGGTCGAGCGTTGCTTGAATTTCCTGCTTCATTTCTTCGGCAATATCATTCCGTTTGTCAGAAATGACCGGATCAAGCTCGTTGGCCCCTACCACCTCACGCAATGTCGATTCAGCAACGGCCCGCACTAAGGCTTCAGGTTTTTCAATTTTCAAAACATATTTTGCCACGTCGGGCATTTCGCCTTGCTCATAACCCCGCTGTTTGATGGCCCAGTTTACCTTGATACCGATGGCGACGATGTTGAGGTCGCTAGTCAACATCAACCCGTCCGCCGTCTGGCGCTCTTCAGTGCCGCCTATCTCGGTGGAGCGTTCCTGCGAAACCGGTACCACGGTGACGTCCTGCACAGGCCACGGCACGTGCCAACGAAGCCCCGCCCCTTGCACACCAGAATATTTGCCAAAAGTTGTGACCACGGCCTGTTCATTGTTTTCCACTTGGTAGATGCCGGAAAACAACCAGAAGCCCACAAGTGCCAGCGCTCCGAGCACCAGCAGATTGCGTGGAGGCACCGCCATTTTGCCCGACCCGCCGCGGCCACGCCCGCCACCACCGCCAGCCGCACGGCGAAACCGCTCACGGCCACTTTTCAATAATTCTTCGAGATCTGGCGCTCCAGCACCGGGGCCGCGCCCGCCATCGGAATTACCACCATTTTGGCCACCCGGCCTCTTACCCGGCTGCCCCCAAGGACCGCTACTTTCCGATCCGCTATCTTTACCGTTTCCGCCTGATTGGTCTTTCCATGGCATGGGGTTCGTGCCTTTCTGTCTATATCTGTCGCGGCCTTTTTGGCCTGAGCCTCTAAAGCATGGCGTTAGCCTGAATTGACTATATATGTCACTGATAATCGCTACTGCAATGACATGAAGGTGTTTTAGACCCATGAAAACACAGAAAAACGACGATTCGGCCTTCGAGCGGGCAAAACAGACGGTCGAGACCTATCTGGCTAGCCTCTATGACCCCCGCTCGAATAAAAACACGCCCCAAAAACTGCTGGAAAACGGGCTTGTGACCAGCTTGCAATTTCGTGAAGAAGAGGATGGTCTGGCAGTGGTGCTGGTACTTGAGCCCGGCGAAACGCCCCTGCCCCCCAATTTTGCCAAAGAGCTGGAAACCAATCTCAGCCTGTTGGAAGGGGTCGAACGGGCCATTATTGTGGTTTCAATCCACCGACCATTAGGCAGCGCAGGGCGACCGTCCAGCCCTCCTATAGCGCGCGCGCCTACGACAGGCCACCAACCCATCTTCACGGGTAAATTAAAAACTAAAACCAACAATACTCCATCCTCTGCCGCAGCTTCCCCTTCTGGCACCTCACCCCGCCCTACTGGTGCCCCTTCGGGTGGTAAGGCTAATCCAGAGGGCGTTAAACATATCATTGCCGTGGTGTCCGGTAAGGGCGGGGTCGGCAAATCAACCATTGCCGCTAATCTCGCCGTCACCATGGCCCGTTCGGGATTACGGATTGGGTTGATGGATGCCGATATTTACGGCCCTTCTCTGCCAACCCTGTTTGGCCTCAGCGATCAACCGGAGATCATCGAAGGGCGCATACAGCCCATTGAAAAATATGGCGTAAAAGCCATGTCTATAGGCCTATTGGTGGCACCGGAAAAAGCCTTGGCTTGGCGCGGCCCAATGGTGATGGGGGCTGTGCAGCAATTACTCAATGATGTGGATTGGGGCGAACTGGATTGTTTGATCGTCGATACGCCACCGGGTACGGGAGACGCGCATTTAACTCTGTTGCAAAAATTTAACCTTGCCGGTGCGCTGCTTGTTACCACCCCCCAATTGATGACCGCCGCTGATGTGCGGCGCGGGGTGCAGCTTTTTCAATCCTTATCCTGTCCAATTCTCGGATTGGTAAAAAATATGACCGCTATGGTTTTACCCGATGGGTCGACGGTTGCGCTCTTTCCTCGATCGGACAAAAACGCGCTCACCGAGGGGGTGGATATTCCCCTCTTGGCCGAGATTCCCCTATACCCCATGCTTGCCGAGGCCAGCGATCAAGGAACACCCGTCGTGGAAAGCGCCCCAACCTATGCGGCCTCGCAAATATTTACCGCTTTAGGCGCCTCGATTGCAGAAAAACTTGGCCTTTAAGACAGGTTCACCCTATGATTTGCAGCGCAGAATCATTGACTCATAGGGTTTCACGGCTTTGTGACGCAAGCAATTCAGACGTAAGCAATTCAACGCAGATAATGGCACATACGAAGCCCAAAAGAGATGATAAAGGATAGGCATGGCAAAAGATCAGGATAAAGAGATCATTCTCGACTATTCCTATCTCACGCAAAATGCTTTGCGGCGGGTGATTCACGATGTATTAGAAATCACCGAACAGCTTGGCGATGTGCCCGGTGAACATCATTTTTATATCGAGTTTTTAACCAAAGCGCCCGGTGTTGAAATCGCCGATACTCTACTAGAAAGCTATCCCGATCGGATGACCATCGTCTTACAGCATAGTTTTGAAAATCTCGTCGTCGAAGAGGATCATTTCGAGGTCAGTCTAAAATTTGACCGCACGCCCTACCATCTTGTTATTCCCTTTCAGGCCATTACAAAATTCATCGATCCCCATACAGAATTTGCCTTACAATTCGAGATCGTAGAGATGGGTAATGAGGAAAAAAGTGATGAAATATCCCAAAACGAGGCGGACCATCAAGACGACAATAAGATAAGCACTATCAGATCAACCAAAAATCAACTCGATGATAACAATAATGATCCGGATCCCGATGATGACCCAGGAGACGATAATGGAACTTCTGGTGATGATGGTGCCTCTGCGGAAATTCTCAGCCTAGATAAGTTTCGTAAAAAATAAATAACGCTTCGGATAGTCGCTTTTCGCATTTTGGCTCTGTTGGAAGGAGACCGGCCCATGCCCAGCCCGACACTGCTCTATGCTCTCGGTTTTGTTTACGGGCTGCTGATCATCGCAAGTCTGATCTCCATCATACTGCGCACCCGCAAACAGGGCAGTAGTGAGCTTGGCCAGCGCATCCGTTCTTGGTGGATTATTATCATTTTAATGACCATCCCGCTTTTACTAGGGCGATTGGCTTTTCTGGTGGTCATGAGTTTTATCAGCTTTGTCGCTTTAAAAGAATTTGTCTCCATCATTCCCAGCCGTATGGCGGATCGACCTGTTATTGCCTTTACCTATCTTCTCATTCCCTTACAGGCGATTTTTATTGGCCTTGAGGGTTATGGGATTTTTCTGGTTTTCGTGCCGGTTTTTGCCTTTCTTGCCCTTGCCTATCTCATGACCACCTATGGCAAAATTGAACATTTCCTGCCCAGCCTTGGCACCTATCAATTAGCGCTGATCACCATTGTCTATAATCTGGGTTATGTGGCCTATATTATGTATTTGCCGGAAGGCTGTAATGAAGGGCGTGGCAATGGCGCGATTGTGTTATTTTTGCTGATCGCAACCCAGCTTAACGATGTAGCCCAATATGTCTGGGGAAAATCCCTCGGGCGACGAAAAATCATGCCAACCGTCAGCCCCAATAAAACATGGGAAGGATTTATCGGCGGACTATTAACCAGCGCTGCTTTCATCTTTGTGGTGGCCCCGCTGATGACGCCCATGCGTTTTCCCGATACTATTTTGCTCGCCTTTCTATTGCCTTTGGCTGGCTTTATTGGCGATGTCACCATGTCCGCCATTAAACGCGATGTGGGAGTCAAAGACACTTCCACCCTCATTCCCGGTCACGGAGGGGCGCTTGATCGCCTCGATAGCTTAACCTTCACCGCACCTTTGTTTTTTCATCTACTGGTTTTTTCCTCCTATGGTCCCTATGCGCAAAGCTGCGCACCTGTTTAAGGATATGTGATGCGTTTCCTGCAGCCCATCCGAAAAATTATTATGGCGGTGATCGTAAAACCCGTGACGCGCCTTTGGTTTGGATTGAATTTCTTACATCCTGAACGCATGCCTGATGCTGGACCGGCCATCATTATCGCCAATCACAATAGCCACCTTGATACATTGCTTTTGCTCAGCCTTTTCAAAACAAAACTATTACACCGGCTACGCCCTGTCGCCGCTGCCGATTATTTTTTAAAAAGCGGTTTTAGTGCATGGATATCCCTCAACTTAATCGGCATCCTACCCATTCGAAGAGATCGCAAGCGTGGCGAGAAAGACCCCCTCAATGCCTGTTATCGTGCATTGGAGCGTGGAGATATTTTAATCATTTTTCCCGAAGGATCGCGCGGTGCCCCAGAAGAAATGAGCAGTTTCAAAACCGGCATTGCGCGCATCGCAAGACAATTTCCCAAAGTACCGATCATCCCCATCTATATACAAAATGCCGGGCGCGCTTTGCCCAAAGGCAAGAAAGTGCCCGTGCCCCTGGTCTTTTCGGCAATTGTCGGGCAAGCCCTTTATTATGGTGGGGACCGCGCAGCCCTCATGCAACAGATTAAATTAAGCATGGAAACATTGCGCGAGGAAGCCCCACCCTTGCACTGGCAAGACACACCGAACCAAAGATCGGATATAAAGCGGTAAGTAAGTCGATAATGAGGGTTTGGATGATGGCTCGTTTGCGCCTATATTGATGCGCGTTAACAGGCTTTGGAAGGATGGTGGTTGATGCTGAGATGGGCGGTGATATTTTTCTTATTTATCACTCTTTCAGCTTGCGTCACGTCCAATGAGGCTTCCCATCGGCGCCCCGCCTTCCCTCTCGCCAACGCCGTTACCATCAATTATCACAGCCAAGAAGATGGTCTTTATCTCATTGATGTTATGTTAAATGGTGAAGGCCCCTTCACCTTCATCATTGATAGCGGCGCCACCGTATCGGCAGTCTATCCTTCCGTTATTCAAGCGCTCAATCTTGATGTGTCCCTTGATCGATCGGTTCAAGTTCACGGTATTATCGCCTCTCAAGAGCGTCCCTTGATCGACATGCCGCTGATAGAATTAGGCACCCTATCTTGGCGAGACACGCCGGTCGTTTTATTGCGCCCCAACGCCAACCGAAATGTAGATGGTGTCTTTGGGATGGATTTGTTCGGTGGTTATGCTTTGCTGTTTGACCATGAAAATCAAACCATCACTTTTCTGGATTCGCATAAAGTGCCCTCTAAAATCCGCCGCTCGTGGAAAAAAGTAAAGCTTGCTTTCAACCCTTTTGCCGAAGATGAGTATGAATTGGTTTTCGCCTATGCCCGGCTTGGCAATCGCGCAAAAATTCCGGCTCTGCTTGATTTCGGCTCGGCCATATCCCTGCAAAACTGGGCCTCAGCCCGCAATGCCCATTTACAAAAAATCCGTAAGCAATTGGAAGAAAAATGGCGCTTGAGCGGGGCTATTGGAGAGTTTCACCCCCGCGTCCTCGCAACCTATGAAAGCGTCACCGCTGATGAGATGGTCTGGTATGATAAAGAATTATATGTGCGTGATTTAGGCTCATTGGATGTAATGGGGGTGGATGATCGCCCGCTGGTCATTCTGGGGATAAATTTTTTCAAAGAGGAAACATTTCTCGCTGATTTCCCGGGCCAAACCCTTTATATGAAACCAAAAGCCACAAATCGCACCACCCCTGATGCCCCAATCGAGGAACAGCTAATAGATGACAAATTATCGAACAGAAAGTGACAGTTTTGGCCCGCTAGATGTGCCGGCAGACAAATATTACGGGGCCCAATCAGCCCGCTCCTTAATCAACTTTCCCATCGGCACCGAGACCATGCCCAAACCCTTAGTGCGCGGCCTTGGCATTATTAAACGAGCTGCGGCGCTTACCAATATGGCGCAAGACAATCTCGACAAAAAAATCGGCAAGGCCATTGTCGAAGCTGCCACTGAGGTGGCCGAGGGCAAATGGGATGATCATTTCCCCCTCTCCGTCTGGCAAACTGGCTCTGGCACACAATCCAACATGAATGCCAATGAAGTAATTTCCAATCGCGCTATCGAAATTCTTGGCGGCGAGATTGGCTCTAAAGACCCGGTTCATCCCAATGATCATGTCAACCGATCACAAAGCTCGAATGATACTTTCCCCACGGCCATGCATATTGCGGCAGTAGAAGAAATTCACCACCGGCTCCTGCCCGCTCTGCAAAAGCTACGCAATGGCTTGAATGACAAGGCGGAAGCCTTCCAAAATATTATCAAAATTGGCCGCACCCATTTGCAAGATGCGACCCCCTTGACCTTGGGGCAGGAATTTTCCGCCTATGCAGCCATGGTTGAAAACGGCATTGCCCGGATTGAGCGCACCCTACCTAGCCTCTATGCCCTGGCCCAAGGGGGCACCGCCGTTGGCACGGGGTTGAATACCAAACAAGGCTTTGCGGAAATGTTTGCCGAACAGGTCGCCAGCTTTACCAAACTGCCTTTCGTCACCGCCCCCAATAAATTTGAAGCTCTCGCCACTCATGATGCCATGGTTGAAGCCCACGGGGCTCTGAATGTCCTTGCGGTGTCATTATTCAAGATTGCCAATGACATCCGCCTCCTCGGTTCCGGCCCGCGCAGCGGTTTGGGCGAAATATCCCTACCGGAAAATGAACCCGGCTCTTCGATCATGCCCGGTAAGGTCAACCCGACCCAATGCGAAGCCCTGACCATGGTTTGCGCGCAAGTGATGGGCAATAACAGCACTGTCTCTATCGCCGGCTCTCAGGGCCATTTCGAGTTAAATGTTTTCAAGCCGGTGATTGCCTTGAACATGCTGCAATCTGTGCGCTTACTTGCCGACAGCGCCAATAGTTTCACCGATCGCTGTGTTGCCGGCATAAAGGCCAATCAGGACCGGATAGACGATCTGATGAACCGCTCTTTGATGCTGGTCACCGCCCTTGCCCCTGTCATTGGCTATGACAATGCCACCAAAATCGCCAAGACCGCCCATAAGAACGGCACTACTTTGCGTGAAGAGGCTGTAAAATTAGGCTTTGTTTCAGAAGAAGATTATGATGCCATCGTGCGGCCGGAAAAAATGATCGGCCCGAGCTAAATTTTTCCTTGCATATATTTTTGCTTTAGCTTAGACAGCGCCCCCCCGACCAACTGAAAGGAAAACGGAATGCGCAAATATTCCATGAATTTTAATTATATCATGTAACTTTGCCTGAATGCATGGGAGTGCCAGGTGAAGTTTTATCAAAACCTGGAGACTTATCATGCTTATCCGAACTCGTCCGTTTGGATGGTTGACGATGGCAATCGCCAACCATCTGGAACAATGTCCTCAAAGGATTTTCCATTTCCTGTCGCTGTCACGCGCAGATTGGCATTTTGCTGCTTTTATTTTGGCTCATTGTCAGGATGAAATCAGTGATCCTGCCAAATTTGCGGCGATAGAAGCACGTCTCTTCACTATTTCGCGGCGCGCTCTATTGCGAGAATTTGTGCCTCATGCGGACCCATCCATCTTGAATATGTTGGGGAGGCTGGAGGGCAAAATCTGGCAGCCGGTTACTTATCGCAAACTGGCCCTGCTCGGCCAAAACAAAGCCACGCTCAACTGGCTTCAACATTGTGAGAAATTATCTCGCAAACATGTGTTTTGGCTTACGCGTTTGCCAGCGCAATATCGCGTACCCGCGGTTATGGACCGCCTTTCTCGTGGTGATGGTGTTGGTGAAATTGTTTTCGCTATTGATGTGGTAAAACGCATTCGCACCGATCTCACTGAACGGGAAATTATGCGAACCCTCGAACAGGCGAATAACCAATCATTGCGGGGTTGGGCCTCACGGCACTACACGCATCTTTGTTTTCCGCCATGTCCATGGGAAGGAAATGAGATTTTAACACCTCTGAAGAGTTTTAAAGCATTGCGTAATGCTGCTTTGGAATTCAATAATTGTCTGCGCATCTTTATTATGCAGGTAATTGAGGAAAAATCATTTTTCTATCGTATGCACAAAAATGGCAAGGGAGTAGCGATTGTGTCAATATACAATCTGGCTGGAATTGGTTGGGTCATAAGTGAATGTGCTGGACCGAATAACGCTAAAGTACCTGCTCATATCAAGCATGAGATAACACAAGCTTTTAAACAAGCCGGCATCAACACTCCACCCTTGGTCGTCGATCCAGAATACTGGATAGATGCCTCTTCCTTTGACTGATAAACAAATGGGTCGGGAAAGTTTCAAAAGCTCTTTCCCGGCCCTATTGTCATCTACAAGCCCTACTCTTCCCAAAAAATTGTATAACGCAGTTTTTTTGAAGCGTTAGCGGGCACGCTAACATGCCATGTGGGGCGGGCTTCGCCTCGCTCCGGTCTTATGGTGTAGTTTTTTAAGCGCGGCGGTGTATAGGTATCTTCACTCTCAATGATTTTCACCACCACCGGATCGGGCGAAGCGTTGAATATTTCATGCTCTATAATCTTTGTTGTGATGATGGTGTCTCGGCGCGTTTCGATATTTTTTTCATCAACCACGCGCGTTTCAATCTGAACATCGGCGGCCGTGCCCACATTTATTTTTACAGGCAATCCCACCGCCAGATTATCCTGTACGTCTTCGCCTAGATAAAAGGGCGAACCCGGGCGCCCACCCAGCTTGGGGCTGGCCGCTTGCATAATCCGCCACATCCCTTCCGGCAAGGATTTGGCAAGATTGCCATCCTTGTCATTGTCGAGATGATATTCGATTTCCGTCACCTCTTGGCCGCCATCATCCCACAGTCCTTCATATCTCAGCACATGAAACTTTTCATAGGCCACATCATCTTGTTCCAGAAACAGA
>JALWRV010000416.1 GCA_027080545.1 Parvularculaceae bacterium | reverse complement strand
GTAAAAAACCTGTCAGAAATGGTGAATCAACCTTGGATAGCAGGGGCGACTGACCTAAATATAAGGTCCCTCGTGCCGGAACGGCTTTTGCAGCGCGTGGTAAGATTTTAACCCCTATCGGCCATACTGGTTTGACACTGGTCTCGCCTGGCATTGATTGGGCCCGCTCTCGTTACAGGTCGAGACTAAACGCCTGACACCCCCGCCGGATATTCCCAAGGGTGATGTCGGCACACAGATTGAGGAATGACGCCATGAATGGTCGTAATTGGGTTTTTTGGGTACTGATGTTGGTACTGCTCTTGTTCATGGTGCAAGTCTTTTCCGGTACCGGTTCGCAGCCGACAGCTGCCAATTTGACCTATGATCAATTTGTCACCAAGGCGGAAAATGGGGAGATCACCAAAGCCGTCTTTGATGAGAATAAAGTCACCGGTACCCTCAAAGGGGGCGAGGCATTCACCACCACCGTACCGGAAAATTCACAAATAGCGGACAAGCTCATCACTTACGGCGTTCAGACCGTGGTTAAGCCGGAAGAAGAAATGCCGCTTCTGTTGGGGCTGCTCTTTCAACTTTTACCGTTTCTTATTTTTATTGGCATCATTATTTACGCCATGCGCCAGATGCAAGGCGGCTCTGGTCGCGCCATGGGGTTTGGCAAAAGCCGGGCAAAATTGCTTACGGAAAAACAGGGCCGTGTCACCTTTGAAGATGTGGCAGGGATCGACGAAGCCAAAGAAGATTTGGAAGAGATTGTCGAATTTTTGCGCGACCCTATGAAGTTTCAACGCCTTGGGGGGAAAATCCCCAAAGGGGCGCTGCTGATCGGCCCACCGGGTACGGGTAAAACCTTGCTGGCCCGGGCTATTGCCGGGGAAGCCAATGTGCCGTTTTTCACCATTTCCGGTTCGGATTTTGTGGAAATGTTCGTGGGCGTCGGGGCTTCAAGAGTGCGCGACATGTTCGAGCAGGCTAAGAAAAATGCGCCGTGCATTATTTTTATTGACGAGATTGACGCGGTTGGTCGCTCGCGGGGCGCTGGCCTTGGCGGGGGTAATGATGAGCGCGAACAGACTTTGAATCAATTGCTGGTAGAGATGGATGGTTTTGAAGCCAATGAGGGGATCATTCTCATCGCCGCCACCAACCGGCCGGATATTCTGGATCCGGCACTGTTGCGTCCCGGTCGTTTTGACCGTCAAGTGGTGGTGCCTAACCCGGATATTGTTGGCCGAGAAAAAATTCTCACCGTTCATGTGAAAAAAATACCCATCGCGCCGGATGTGAATATTCGCACCATCGCCCGTGGTACGCCCGGTTTTTCCGGGGCGGATTTGGCCAATTTGGTCAATGAGGCGGCGTTGCTGGCAGCCCGGCGCAACAAAAGGCTGGTCACCAATAAAGAGCTTGAGGACGCCAAAGATAAAATCATGATGGGGTCCGAGCGTCGCTCTATGGTGATGACGGAAAAAGACAAGCAGCTTACAGCGTGGCACGAGGCCGGTCATGCCATTGTGGCCATCCACATGCCGGATACAGACCCCGTCCATAAGGCGACGATTATTCCGCGTGGTCGGGCCTTGGGGTTGGTAATGCAATTGCCCGAGCGGGATAAGTTTTCCATGTCCTTGCAGGAGATGAAATCACGCATGGCGGTGCTGATGGGGGGGCGTGTCGCTGAAGAGCTGAAATTTGGCAAGGATAATGTAACCTCCGGCGCCTCAAGCGATATTGAGCAAGCCACCAAGCTGGCGCGCGCCATGGTCACTCAATATGGTCTGTCAGACGCGTTGGGTCCCATCGCCTATGCAGAAGATCAGGGCGAAGTGTTCCTCGGTCAACAAATTACCCGTTCCAATTCCATTTCGCCGGAAACCGCGCGCAAAATAGAAGAAGAGGTGCGCCGCATTGTTGATGAAGGCTATCAAGAAGCGGTCCGCATTTTGGGTACGGATCATCGTAAAGATTGGGAAACTTTGGCCGAAGGGTTGCTGGAATATGAAACCCTTTCTGGTGAGGAAATCACCGCACTGCTCAAAGGTGAAAAAATCTATCGGGATACGCCGAGCGATAATGCCCCCGGCGATCCGCCAAGCTCGGTGCCTTCAGCCGGGGTTGGTAGCAATGATGATCAGGGGAAAAAGCCTAAACCATCCGGTGACCCGGAACCTCAAGGGGTTTGAGGCTAAACGAAAGAGGAGGGGCGGATGATGCCGGTTGAGCTGAAAGTTCTCGCCTTGGCGGGCCTGTTGCAAGTGGTGCAATTTTTCCTCATGGCGATTCCCGCGAACAAGGTATTGGGGACCAAAGTTACGGCAGGCCCGCGGGATGAACCGCTGGAGGTTGGGGGTAAAATTGGTCGTCTGAACCGGGCTCTTAACAATCATTTTGAAAGCCTGATCTTGTTTACCATTGCGACTGTGGTGCTGGTGGTTGGCGAGCGCACCAGCGCGCTGACGGCAGTTGCTGCGTGGAGCTATCTGGTCGCACGTATTTTCTATATCCCTGCCTATCTTTACCACATTCAATATGTGCGTTCGATCATTTGGGGCATTGGCTTTTTGGCAATTATCGTGATGCTGGTGGCTTCCTTACGCCCAGCCTAAGAGAGGCGGAGAATGAGCGAGCCGTCAGGGCCTTTTCAAATAATGGGTATCGTCAATGTCACGCCGGATAGTTTTTCCGATGGCGGACAGTTTGGGTGTGTCGATGAGGCGGTTGCCCATGGCTTGCGTCTTGAAGAAGAAGGGG
>JALWRV010000415.1 GCA_027080545.1 Parvularculaceae bacterium | reverse complement strand
GGTGGATATATTTCCCGAATATGTTTGGGGGGATGTGGCGATCTATGCGGTTTATCCACCAACCAAACATCTTGCCACGCGCACGCGCATGTTTATTGATTTTCTGTCTGAAAATATTTCCTGATCATTGGTCATGGGCCACCGGTCGCTTTTTTTGCAAAACTTACAAAGAAGGCACCTGTCCTTGTAGCAGGCGGCGTATGGGGGCAAAGGAGCGGCGGTGATGTCTGGTAACGCCGTGGGCTTCTAACCCTTCGCGGTGGGCCTTGACCCCATAGCCCTTATTGCGCTCCCACTGATAAAAGGGATGTTCCAGCGCCAATTCGCGCATCATGCGGTCTCTGGTTTCTTTGGCGATGATGGAGGCGGCAGCGATGGAAAAAGATTTTGCATCGCCCTTGATCACTGTAAATGTTTCCATGGAAAGTTTGGGCTTTAAATTACCATCGACAATGGCCACATCAGGGCGCACCGGCAAATTCGCAATGGCGCGCTCCATGGCCAACAGTGTGGCGCAGGCAATATTGATCCGGTCTATTTCTTCTACATCGGCCAGCCCCACCCCGATGCGCGCCACCTTCCACAGGCAGGCTGCCAATTCGCCGCGCCGTTTTTCGCTTAAGGTTTTTGAATCCCGCAGCCCCGCTGGGGTGCAATTAGGGTTGAGAATAACCGCCGAGGCGACCACTGGCCCAGCCCAAGGGCCACGGCCAGCCTCATCGACCCCCGCGACCAGCCCCTTATGGCCAAGCGAGCGCTCGATTTCAAAGCTCGCCTCAAATTTCATGGCCCCATCCTTTGTCGGTGATCATGTTGGGGTGAGTGAGCGCTGATTCTCATCCCCAAACCAGCGCCTCTCCCCAAACCAGCATCTCAACGGGCCTCACCCTTCGGGCAAACCTTGGGGACGAACAAATCAAGCTGGCGCGATGGGGCCAGGGGCGGGGTGAATTGCGAACAATCAAGGGGGGGCAGTTTGGATTGAAACCCCAATCGCCGACGGGCAATAGCAAAGCGCGCGCCCATGAGCTTGCTAACTTGCGAGAGCGGATGGGCGGTTTCATTTTCTTTTGGCAGGCAAAGAGCATCGTTTTTCAACATGCCCATCTGGCGCAAAACCAAATTTCGCCGATGCGGGGCCACCTGTTCCAACCAAGACAAAAACAGTCGGGCCACCACCGCATCAAGCCGCAGGCCGGCAAAATGGGCATAGCCCGCCCCATGGTCTCGAGCGGCACACAATATTTCTTCCAACGCCTGATCGTTGAGGCCCGGAATGAGGGGGGCCACCATAACGCCAACGGGAATATCGGCCTTTGCCAGCGCCTCAATCGCCACCAATCTTTTGGCTGGAGCGCTGGCGCGTGGTTCCATCGCCCGGTGCAGCCCCACATCAAGGGTAGTCAAGGACAGACAGACCCGCACCAATCGGCGTTTTGCCAAACTTTGCAGCAGATCCATATCCCGCAAGATCAAGGCTGACTTGGTTAAGATGGCAATCGGATGGGCGCACTCAGATAGCACTTTCAAAATCCCCCGCATCAATCGTTGCTGGCGCTCTACCGGTTGATAGGCATCGGTGTTGCTACCAATTTGAATGAAGCGGGGGCGATAGTTTTTGTGTGCCAAGGCGCGGCGCAATAAAATGGGCGCATTGGGCTTGGCGATAATTTTTTGTTCAAAATCAAGCCCCGGTGACAGGCCCATAAAAGCATGGCTGGGGCGGGCAAAACAATAAATGCAGCCATGTTCGCAGCCACGATAGGGATTTATGGAGCGATCAAAACCAAGCGCTTCTGTTTTTTGAAAAGTGATGATGGAACGCGGATTTTCAAAACTAAGCTGGGTGGGTGATTTTTTTGCCACCGCCCCATTTGCCACCGCCCCGTTTTCCATTGGCCATCCTGCCTCAAGGCCAACCCGCTGATATTTTTCAAATTGCCCGGCCGGGTTGGAGCGCGCGCCGCGCCCGCTTCTACCGATGGGCGGTCGGGTTGGGCAAAAGGGAAGGGATGCAGCGCGCGCCATGGACAAGCCATATCAAATGCAAAAAAGAAAAACAAGAACAAATCACGAACATTTTTCCACAATGGCGAAAATCAAGGGGTTGAGAGGGGTATTTGGCGCTGGACAGGGAGGCAATAGTTGGGCCATCAACTAGGGTACATGTTGTCAATCATCATCCCCACCCTAAATGAAGCCGCCCGCCTGCCGGCGACCCTCGAGGCGCTGCGTGTCGGCCAAGAGGCCGGGTTGATTAGCCAGATTATTCTCAGCGATGGCGGCTCCCGTGACGATACCATAACCATTGGCAGACAGGCTGGGGCCCGTGTCGTAAACAGTGAAAAAGGCCGGGGTCAACAATTGCGCACCGGTGCCGAGAGGGCCACGGCCCCGCACTTGCTCTTTCTCCATGCCGACACAATGTTGCGCGGTAATTGGGTGGAGGCATGTGAAAAATTTATCGCCGAGGCGCCGACAAATTGCGCAGGCTATTTTCGTTTTCGTTTTGATGATGATCACCCGATGGCGCATTTGATTGCCTGGGGGGTGGCGTGGCGCTGTCGCTTCGCACAATTGCCTTATGGAGATCAAGGCCTGCTCATCACCCGACAATTTTATGATCAGCTTGGGGGGTTTGCGCCCCTGCCCATCATGGAAGATGTGGACATGATCACAAGAATAAAACAGGCCGGTAGGCTTGGCTTGATTAAGGCAGAGGCGATGACCGATGCCAGCCGTTATCGTCGCGACGGCTAT
>JALWRV010000414.1 GCA_027080545.1 Parvularculaceae bacterium | reverse complement strand
ATAGCGACCTCACCCATCTCGCCCGCATGTATGAAGCCATGAAACCCGACAAGGCCGCCGCCATCTTCAATAAAATGGACCACGAATTCGCCGCCGGATTCCTCCGACTCATGAAAAGCGAACAGGCAGCCCTCATCATGGCCAACATGTCCGCCGACGCCGCATACCTCGTCAGCGTCACCATCGCTAACCAAAATAGCGATATCAGAAATAACCAAAACAATAATATCTATGACGGATGAATAAAAGCGGACCCCTAAACCTTAACCAGATCTAACCGCCCAAGAGACGGCCCCCCGCAACTGACGAAGCAGGGCCTCGTCAACACTTCTGCAACCTATGCGTGTTATTAACCATAAATCACTTTGGAGATTTATGATGATGAAGATAGTTGATTTTCTGGTTATTGGCAGTGGCCCAGCTGGTCGACGCGCCGCCATTCAAGCCGCCAAGCTCGGCCATTCTGTTCTGGTCGTAGAACGTGGGCGCAAACTCGGGGGCGTCTCGGTCCATACCGGCACCATCCCCTCTAAAACCCTACGCGAAACTGTTTTGAACCTAACCGGTTGGCGCGAGCGCGGCTTTTACGGTCGCACCTATCGGGTAAAACAAGACATCACCGCTGAAGATCTCCATGCCCGCCTGTGCAAAACGCTCGCCCATGAGGTGGAAATTCTGGAGCATCAGTTTTGCCGCAATCGGGTCGCCTTCCATACCGGCACCGCCCGCCTTATCGGTCCCAACGAAGCCGAAGTAACCCACCCCAATGAACACCCGATAGAAGTGCACTTTAAAAAAGCCCTGATTAGTGTTGGCACAACGCCCCATCGCCCTGATGATATTCCCTTTGATGGCGAAAAAATTCTCGACAGTGATGAAATCCTCGAGCTCAATGAAATACCGCGCTCCCTTACCGTCATCGGCGCCGGCGTCATTGGTGTTGAATATGCCAGCATCTTTAATGCCCTCGATGTTCACGTGACACTGGTTGAACCACGTCAAACTATTCTGCCTTTCATTGATGTGGATATCGTCACGGAGCTAATCGGTGAATTGCGCGATCGCGGCGTCGATATGCGTTTAGGCTGTAAGGCGAAAAAAATCACCCGCCTCGATCACAGCGTTCTGACTATTCTTGATGATCACCGCATCATTGAAAGCGATATGGTTCTCTATGCCGCAGGACGCACCGGCGCTGTGCGCCGTCTCGGTTTGGAAAACTGTCACATTGAAACCGATGAGCGGGGACGGATCAAAGTAAACCCGGACAATATGCAAACCACAAATGACTCAATCTATGCTGCCGGGGACATTATCGGTTTTCCCAGCCTTGCGTCTGTGTCTATGGAACAAGGCCGCATCGCCGCCTGCCATGCTTTCGGCGCGCCCTTACCAGAAACCCGCCAAGCGTTCCCTTATGGCATTTATGCCGTACCGGAAATCTCGACCATCGGTGCCACCGAAGAAGAGTTACGCAAAGCCGGTGTCGGTTTTGAATGTGGGATGGCCCGTTTCCGGGAAACATCTCGTGGCCACATTATGGGGCTTGATCGCGGCATTATGAAAATGTTGTTCTGCCTTGAGACTCAAAAACTTCTCGGCGTTCACATTGTCGGCGAGGGGGCGACTGAACTCATCCATATCGGCCAAGCTGTCCTTAATCTCGGCGGCACGTTAAAGTTTTTCCTTGAAAATGTTTTCAACTATCCAACCCTTGCCGAGGCATACAAAATTGCCGCCCTTGATGCGTGGAATAAAATATCCGTGCAGCGCAAACTTGAAAAAAAATCCGAAGCCGCCCTGTCGCCTCAACAACCGAACCTAACCCCAAATCCACAGCCTCAAATCGCTAAGATAGGCTGACCCCGTTAAGCCTCCCGACCTCTTGCACCTTGTCGGGCCCTATAGTGCGCCATTTTCTCTTAAGCCTGTTTATTCAAAAACAGACCCCAAGAAAGAGGCACGCTATAGGGCCTAATGGGCTAAGACCAAGAGACCCCCGCTCAGCACCATTATAGCCCCTCTGCATTACACCCGCTTACCCCCCCCTTTGCCCCGTAGCCCTACTCGCCTGTTTATCTTTTCTTCATCAATTAACCCCAGCGTTAATCCATAAAACACAACCCATGGTGGTGGATAAATATATTTCGCGCATATATTGCATCTCAAAACCAATCAGCGCACACTGCGGAACACCACAGTTAACGCTCTGTTTACTCTTTGCCTTTAGTCAAAATACAACTTTAGGGCGGCGATAAAAGGATCACCCCGTTAAGGTTGAAAAATACTACTCTAGGAGGGAGTAAATATGGCTAATCCGGTAGACGTGCATGTGGGCGCGAAGTTACGCTTGATCAGAAACGCCAGAGGCATGTCGCAGTCAGAATTGGGCAAGCAGGTTGGTGTAGCCTTTCAACAAATCCAAAAATATGAACGTGGCGATAATCGCGTCAGCGCTTCCATGCTGTTTATGATGGCCAATGCGTTGAAAATCTCGATTGCAGATTTCTTCACGGGCCTTGATGCAGAGTTTGATCCGGCCACCCCTGTCATGACCAACAAGCCTCTCAATAAGCAGACAATCAAGCTGACAACCGCTTTCGAGCAGATCGAAAATTCAGCGGCGCGCAAGCAAATATTAAAGCTGGTGAACACGCTGGCCTCTTCTGACGAACAGGTCGCCTAGGCATCGCTTAAGGTTTTCTCCCAAGATCCCGCCCATCATCTTTAAGGGAAACCCTCATTGATGGCGGGGTAGCCCCTTTATTGCCGC
>JALWRV010000413.1 GCA_027080545.1 Parvularculaceae bacterium | reverse complement strand
GGGTGATTATGTGGCCTTTTGGGGGGCGGCGCGGGCGGTTACCCAAGGTGAGGCCGCTGACATATATGAAATGGAAAATTTCGAAGCGCATTTGCTGGAAGAAGGCCCACCCCGCGAACGCTATGGCCTGACATGGCAATATCCGCCGACCTATTATTTCTTTGTTTTACCCTTGGCCCTGACGCCGTTTTTCCTTGGTTATATTATATGGTCCTTCGGTACATTCGGCCTGTTTTTAGGGGTGATGCGACAAAGTTTGAAACTGCCATGGACGGGCGTCTTTTTGCTTGCGGCCTTGCCGGTTAGCTTTAATGCGATCATTACCGGACAGAACGGCTTTCTTACGGCATCACTTCTAACCATCGCGGCGTTGATGCCTGACAAAAGACCAATTCTTGCAGGGGTGGCGGCGGGTTTATTGACCTTCAAACCACAACTCGGCGTGCTGCTGCCTTTTGCTTTTCTCGCAGCAGGGTGTTGGCGGGCCTTTTTTGTGGCCGGCATAGTAGCGGTCGTGATGGTGATCGCTTCCATAGGGGCCTTTGGTGTGGAAAGCTGGCAGGCTTTCTTTCACACAATCGTCAATGTCACGGATGGGGTGCAAAAAGCCGTCTATCCAATTCACAAAATGCCAACAATATTTGCCGCTTTGCACAAGAGCGGTTTGCCGCGCGAGATGGCAATGATTGGTCAGATAATTGCCGCGCTCGGGGCTATAGGTCTTATTATTACAGTGTGGCGTAAGGTTAAAGATAGAGAAATGCGTGCCGCCATTTTATGTGCCGCCGCTTTTTTGTGTACGCCTTATGCTTATTATTATGAAATGACGATTTTGATTTTCCCGGCAGCGGTGTTAGTGCGTCAGGCTTTGCGAACCGGGTTTTTGCCGTTTGAAGAATTTGGATTGGCCTTCTTATGGGCGATACCGATCTTTCTACCCGGCCTGTCAAAATTGATGGGCGCACAACTTGGCCTTGTGGTGGTTTTAACACTTTTGGGGCTGTTGCTCCGGCGTGCTTTTTTCACGCCAGAATTCCGAAAGCTTGATCATGCGATTAGCGCTTAAACCCTTTTTGTTTGCTTTGACCCGTCGCCGTCGGGCGCAGCGTATAACCATCATTGCGGGCTTGATGGTGTTGGTGATGTTGCTGGCCGATACTCTCTTGTCCAATGATATAATCAATTGGCAGGGCACATGGCTTGGGGGTGACTTCCTCGCCTTTTACGGGGCCGGGCAGATGGCTCTTTTGGGCGAGGGGCAAAGCGTATGGGACCCGTCTTTGTTCGAGGCGCATTTGCAATCTATCCAACCATTCCAGCCCTATGGTCTGACATGGCAATATCCCCCGACGACTTATTTTCTCATCATGCCTTTTGCACTATTGCCTTATAAGGTGGCTTTTTGGCTGTGGACTATTGCGGGATTATTGGCGCTGGTGGCGGCGTTGAGAGTAGCGGGTTTGCAGTCGAAAAATCTTTTGCTTATGCTCGGGGCGCCAATCGTTTTGGTGGCGGTGGTGCAGGGACAAAATAGTCTTTTTTTCGGGGCCTTATTGATTTTGGCTCTCGGCGTTCCGGATAGGCGTCCGCTTCTTGCTGGGTTGGCTGCGGGGTTACTGACCATGAAGCCGCATTTGGGCCTGCTTATTCCGTTGGCTTATCTGGCGGGTGGCTATTGGCGCAGTTTCGGCATGGCGGCATTGAGCGCCTTGGTTTTGGGCCTGGCCGCCAGCCTGTTTTTTGGTTTTGAAGGGTGGGGCCTATTTGTTGATAGCCTGATACGGGTAGAAAATAATCTCAGCCAGCAAACCGGTCTCTATCCTTTCGCCCGTATGATTTCGCTCTATTCGGCGCTGGGGCTGGCTGGGGTGCCTGCCACTATCGCATTGGCGGTTCACGGGGTGGGTGTTCTGTTCTTGGCTTATGTGGTGGCTATGGTCTGGCGTCGCCAAATGCCCTTGGCCTATAAGGCGGCGATTACAATTCCGGCAACTTTGTTAATATCCCCCTATAGCTATTATTATGAAATGGTGGCGTTGCTTTTTCCGTTGATGATTTTGGTAAAGCAAAAATATGATGTGCCGTTGCGGGCCTATCTGGTAATGGCGTGGCCGCTTACTCTTTACCTTCCGACAATTCAGGATGCACTACCGTTGCAAATCGGCTTTTTCCTCACGACTGGTGTGCTTTTCTTGAGTTTGCGCATGGCGCGCAGCCAGCTTACGTCCGCCAGCGCAACCGCGTCTCTTTCACCGGGCTCACAAAAGGCTGGCCCGATTGGCGACTTGCACGATAGGCCCGTTTAGACTGCACATACCATCCAGCCAACCTGTCGGCATCTTCCACATACATCATATTATGCGAGCCATTTTGTAGGTTCATATTTTGTGCGCGCAAGATGGAACCATCTTGGCCGAGAAACTTTTTTGCCAAAGGCTTCATAAAAATTTTAAAGGCACCCAAAAGAGGCATATCCCAGAAAAACATATGGGTGATGGAGCTATGCCCTTCCTCATGGGGGGTAATGGCGGTCAGCCCTAAAATCGTATGTTTTTCATTGCGAATGGTTTCTAAGCGAATGCCCGGCAGGGCGAACTCTATCTCGGTTGTCATGGCCCCGCCGATAATTTTATAGGCTCTGGCATTGCTTGAAGGCGGGTGCGGTTTCATTTTGAAGCCAAGGGGGGCTGGCAAATAGTCTTTGACCTTTTCCACCGCATCGGCCGGGCGCCGCCAGAACCATTGCTGATGCACATAGGTGGTATGGGCCGGGTCCA
>JALWRV010000412.1 GCA_027080545.1 Parvularculaceae bacterium | reverse complement strand
AAGGGAATAAATTACTGTCGATTGAGACCACCACCAATGATAATGGTCAAAAATATCATGTGGTGGGCACCCGCACCGATGAAGGGTTCA
Organism: Parvularculaceae bacterium; assembly: GCA_027080545.1. GTDB lineage: Bacteria > Pseudomonadota > Alphaproteobacteria > Caulobacterales > Parvularculaceae > S012-90. The sequence continues at coordinate 2,687 of JALWRV010000412.1, read as the reverse complement.
AGGTGACGGGCATGGATGGCGAGATGGTTTTGCCTGACGATGTTGTGCCGACCTCCTATTGGAACCCGATCATATTGCAAGCCTCTTTGCTGCTGGATAGCCAAAGGGGTATTGCCCGCAAGGTCGATATAGCCGAGCGGGGTACGGGTGAATGTGGGGTGAAATATGACATGCGCGGTGAAATGAATCTCGATCTCTGGTATGATCAAAATCAACGCTGGTGTGCGTTGGTGTTCGAAAATGGTGGCACCCGCATCTATTATAAGAAGCTGGAAAATTGAGCTCCGTGGAAGGGCTGGATAAGAAGCAGGGCTGCGTCTGGATCAGTGGTGCCAGTGCTGGTTTAGGGCGCGCTTTAGCGTTGCGCATGGCCGCTGATGGCTGGCAGGTGGCGGCTTCTGCGCGCTCGCAAAAGGGCCTAAGCGCTCTTGAAAGTGAGGGCACCGGGGCGATCAAAGGGTTTACGGTCGATATTACCAATAATGGGGCGGTGGCCGATTGTCTGGGGCAAATTGAAGAAGAGTTTGCGCCGATAAAAATAGCCGTGTTGAATGCCGGGACCCATCGGCCGGTTCATGCCAGCTCTCTCAAGGCTTCTGACTTCCAACATCTCACGGATGTCAATCTCATTGGCACGGCTAATTGTTTGGAGCATCTTTTGCCGCCAATGATCAAACGCCGTTCGGGGCATATCGCCATCGTTGCGTCAGTGGCGGGTTATCGTGGTCTGCCGACATCGGCCGCCTATGGCATGACCAAGGCGGGGCTGATCAATATGGCTGAAGCACTAAAACCAGAGCTGGACGAATATGGCATCAAGACCCAACTGGTTTGCCCGGGATTTGTGCGCACCCCCCTGACGGATAAAAATGATTTTGAAATGCCGGATTTGATGGAGCCGGAAGAGGCGGCGGAGGAATTTTATCAAGGGCTCTTATCAGATCGTTTCGAGATTAGCTTTCCGAAAAAATTTACCCGCAAGATGAAAATATTGGGCATGATGCCTCGGCCTATGGCTTTTAAGGTGACACGCAAAATGGTGCGCGAGAGGTTGGAGAAGGAAAAGCATGGACAAGAATAATCCTTTCCAGCCCTATCTTGATTTTTATCGCACCATCTCACCGCAAACGGTGCATCAGATTAGAGAACTTTGCACTGAAAACGTGCTTTTTAAAGACCCGTTTAATGAGGTGCGCTCAAGCCATCTTTATGAAAAAATACTCACCCACATGTATGAACAGGTTGATCATCCCGCCTTTGATATTCTCGACACGGCTCTTTCTGGGGAGACATGTTTTATCAAATGGCGCTTTTCTTTTCGCAAAGGAGGCAATGCCAACGAAATTGTCGGGATGAGCGAAGTGAAAGTAAATGCTGAAGGGAAAATATATTCCCATGTGGATTATTGGGATAGTGGCGAATATGTCTATGGGCGGGTGCCGTTGCTTGGCACGATTATCGGCTGGATTCGCGCAAAATTAGCGGTCAAAGATTAAGGTTGAGGGGGTTTTTGGGTTGCCGGACCATTGGGGAATGTAACATCGCCATTTTTCTTTTTCGGATTGCCAATATATTTCGCGCCCTTGATCATGGTGCGGATTGCTTCGAAATGTATTGCAAGAATAACTTTGAAATATTGCAGCGGATGGGTGAACACGGTTTTCAAAATATTGCGATCAGAAAAGGGTCGGGCTTCAGCGGTTTGCGCCGCCATCAAAACCCGCTCGCCATTTTGGGTTTCGCGTATCGCCAGTGAGTAGCGCTCTCCCGGCTCCATGATGGTAAAATTATAATGGCAATTCATTTCCATCAATGGCGAGACATAAAAGGTTTTGTCGCAGGCCTGACGAATGAGGGTTTTATCATTGCGTTTGTCATCGACGGGTAAGAGATAGCCCCGCCATTCACCAAATGTATTGCGCACCTCATGCAAGATGGCGCGTAAATTATCTTGCTTGTCATAAATGAACCAAACCGAAATCGGGTTAAACACCAGCCCGAAAATACGGGGGAAACAGTGAAGCAAAATTTTTCCCGCTTCGAAATCAAACCCACCCTTTTTCAATTCGCTTTCTATCCAGGGGCGCAATGGCTGCCCGTCTTTGGCCCCATGGTCCTTGTCATAGATTGATAAAAAACCCCAACGATTGTGGGAGAACCAGCGCCGTTCCCGGCCAAGCTGCTCTAATTCATCAATATCGAACAGGCCGGAAAAAACCCGATATTTGAACGCATGTTGCACGGGCTTCAGTCGTCGATGGGATACCGCGCCAATGTAAAGGCGGGTATTGATTTCAGGCGCTGTTGTGGATTGAGCCATGGCCTATTCTGCCACCCGCTTCAGGGGCGAGGCAAGCCCTATATCCGGTGTTGCGTTTTCGGCGGCGATGCTCATCTCGGTTATTTCATTGGCCCAAGGCATCGGGCAATCGAGGGCGCGTGCAACAGCAAGGCCGGAAGCCACACCATCTTCATGGAACCCATAGCCAGTCCACGCCCCGCAATACCAAAAATGATCCCGGCCTTGAATTGTGCGCAGCGCCGATTGGGCGTCAATGGCTGCGCGATCAAACAGGGGATGGTCATAAGAAAATTCCCCATGTACCAGCGCCGGGTCTGGTTCGCGATGGGGATTTAGGGTGACAATGACCGGTTCTTTAGTATCCAGATTTTGTAACCGGTTCATC
>JALWRV010000411.1 GCA_027080545.1 Parvularculaceae bacterium | reverse complement strand
ATCTGATAGCGGCTGGCTAGTCGGCTGCAACGCCATGGGTTCGGCGCTCTTGATCGGGGCGATGGCTTCAGATTGCACGGGGCCTGATACGGGTAGGGTGCGCACAGCATTTACCGGTTGCGGATCATCCAATCGCGCCAATTCCTCGCGCATCTGTGCTTCGGGCATGGGGTCGGCACCATGGCCTAGAGGATTGAACCGAAAGGCACAGCCAGACAGGCTGAGACCGACAAGGCTCAAACAAGCAAGACGTATAAGCAAAGATCGTTTCATCCGGGGCGTTGTTTCTTTCTCTCTCATCTGTGCTGCCTATTTTCCCTGACAGACATTGTTTTCGTTGGACCCAATGAAGGGCGTGAACGGACAATTTACATAACGCAGTCGAATGAGATTCCCATTGACCGGAATTTCGATGCGATCCGCTCGAATATCATTCGGAGCATTATTAATGGTGCCCAGCTTCAATCCGGCATTATGGACCCCGAGGAAGGAAATCATATCGTCTTGATCGATGCCATCACCGGAAACCCCGATACCCCCGACCAAAACATTGCCGCGATAGATTGGCACGGAGCCCGGGAAAATTTGAATACCATTTTGTAGACGCTTATCCGTGGTGCCGGGTATGTCGGGTATGAAGCTGCATTTTTGCGGCGTGTCAGGATTGGCCCCCAACACAAAGCCTACATGTTGGAAAATGTTCCCCGCCACCAAATCCAGTTGCAGCCCGTCATTAAAGGGCGACCATCGGGTGATGGGCCGTGACAAGGGACCGTTGGGTGTGCCTACTTCGCCATCAGGAAAATAGGGCCGCGACAGATTACCCCCAGAGCGGTCAGCAAAAGCGACAGTGCCGGTCAGGGCCGACGGATCGTTGAGGAAATTGCGCACCAGTGTCACATAGCGCCGTACATCCGGATCAGGCACACCCGCCCCCCCGGCCAGCACCGGATTAATGGTCGCATTGCCAAGCTGGTCCGCCGCGTAGGGGCTGGAGAAAAACGAAGCGGTGCGGGCCTTTTGCAGTGAGACATCGGTACCGAAAATTGGTGCATCAGGGCTTCTGATAATGCCCAATATCTGCCCATTAGTATCAACCACAGAGATCGAGACTTGGGCCCGGCTATCCAAGGGCTGGCGGATTTGCGCCCGGGCGGCGGTCATTACTGCGAAACCTTCTTCAAGCAGGGTGCGTACTTCCAGCGCGCTCAACGGTTGGGCCACATTGGCCCCGTCGGTGCCCGCCCGTGGCGGATAGCGATTATTGCCGGCCCCGTCTGTGAGTACAAAAATATCCGGATTGGCATATTCAGCGGCCGTGCGTTGGCGAATGCCGGAGGCTTCCAGCCCATAGGTTTGACCTTCAAGGATGGTCGCGCCGCCCACCCCAAAATAGCCGGTAACAGGGGTCAGCAAGCCGCTCGGTCCATTATAGGTGAAAAAGGCAGGCGCATTAGCCGGGTTGGATTGCAAGCTCGCCGGGGTGGCATCAGAGAAGCGTAACTGTGTACCGTCTACATTGATCCGGTCTGCGCGAATGGTGATAGGGGCCTCATAGCCAATGGTGCCCGCCAAGGCGATATGTTCTTCCACATCTGTATCGACATCAAGAACATTGGGGTCGAAACCATAATCATCATCAGCGGACACGCCGATGGCGCCAACAACCACGCCATTCTTATAGAGGGGAATACCGCCCGGGTCTGCGGACAGTCCTAGCGGCGCGCGATGAGGACCGATGGTGCCGCCGGGCCCGACAATATAGCGGGTCACCAGATCGGAGCAGGGCAGTTGCGAAAATTGCACCCCAAATAGAGGCCCGCTCTCCAGTCCCACCGTGGTCGGGGCGGGGGGAAAATGGGGCTGTATGATCATGCTGGCGGTGCGACTGGTAAAAGCATTGCCGCCGGAAGAAAGATAGGCGCCGGTAATCGCCTTGGAAATGGCTGCCAAGGAGCGCGGCACATCAACCCCTTGCAAGCCCTCATCATCTGTCGGCACCCCAGAGGGGCCCGGGCGCACTTGCTCGGTGGCGGAAACCCCGTTCATGGCAAACACGGCCAACACATTACCGACCCGATCCACCACGGCTATGGTAGCGGGGGTGCCTTGTGCTTCGGCTTCTTGAATGGCTTGAGCCAGAATAGTTTCGACATCAGAAATGGTGAGTTTTTCCGGTGCCGGATTGGTGTAGGCCCGCGCTGGCGGCGGGGGGGGAACCGGATTGGTGGTGCTGTTACCGCTGCCCCCGCCACAGGCGCTGAGCAGTAAAGCAAAAATAAGTGCGATGAAAAGGCTTGGCCGAAACATCAATTCCCCCGTTGATAAAGCGCATTTATCTCATGCAGCGCATTTTGCAAGCGTGAAAGATTATATTGGTTGGGCGTTTGCACGGCCGCATAGGCGCGGTTAATCGCTGGGCGCATGGCCACAGCCCGCTCAAGCGGTAACCACCCTTCAGCGACCATGGCATTAAGGAAGGAATCAATAGCGATCACTGTCTGCTCGGCGCTGGCATATTGGGTATATTCATTGGACAGGCTGTCGGAGAGAATCTTACGGAAGATCTGGTCCGCTTCACCCTTGGTAAACTGATGGGCGGCGAGAGCTTGGGATAAATTGCGCGCACTGGTTTGCAGCTTGCGCGCGGCCGCGCGGGTTGAGGCTTCGTTTTTCGACATGGCCCCATGCAAGGACCGCACATGGCGATCAAAATCGGCCTTTTCGGCTGGGTTCAACACGCTGAGCAGGGCTTTCAGCATGATCATATTGGCATCATTGAAAATTGGCTCCCCGGGCCCTAGGGGGC
>JALWRV010000410.1 GCA_027080545.1 Parvularculaceae bacterium | reverse complement strand
CAAGAGGACTATCCAATGCGGGGCCTCTAGCGAGCCATTTTTCGCGCAACGCAGGAAACCCTTGTTGGCGATAGGTCTTTAGGACATTCTCGATCATTTGGTCGATCAGACACAGAAAAAGCTGCGGGTTTGGCGTGTCGGGACCGAGATAGGCTTGCAGACAGGTGCTCTCCTTTCCCGGAATCTGGGGCGCATTTTTCAAATTAACCCCGATACCAACAGCAAGGCTGCGACGGTTTTTATCTTCCAACCATTCCAACAAAATGCCCGAAAGCTTTTTGCCCTCAAGCAAGATGTCATTGGGCCATTTCAGATGGATAACCTTTTCCGGGATAGAGAGAGCCACCAGCGCATCTGCCACCGCCACTGAAATGGCCAATGCCAGACCCGCCGGGGGCTGTTGGCTGTGGGGCCAGGGCAACAACAAGGTCGCTGCGAAATTGCCCTTATCATGGCGCCAAGGGTGGCCCCGGCGTCCATAGCCGGCGGTTTGCTCATTGGCACTCACCCACAGAGGGCCAGATTCGCCTCGTTCGAAAAAATAGCGCGCTTCTTGAGAGGTAGAGCCAAGGCGAGAGAAGTGAAAGGCAAGATTACCGCTGGGGAGCGTGGATATGTCTTGCTCTTGGTTCACCGTTTAAAACAACACACTCGCTGCCTTTTCCGCCAATAGGCGCAGCGGCCCGATAAGGGTAATAAGTCCCAACACCATGAAAAGCGTAGAGCTCCAAGCGGTAACGGAAATGGCAGCCCCTGTTTGCTTTTCAAAGCTCGCCACAGGCTCCTTAAACCAGATGAAATAGATCACTCGCAAATAATAATAGGCGGAAACCGCGCTCATCAAGACCCCGAAAATCGCCAACCATAGAAGCCCCGCATTGACCGCTGCCAAAAATACAAAAAACTTAGCGAAAAAGCCGGCCAATGGTGGGATGCCCGCGAGAGAGAAAAACAGCACTGTGAACATAAAGGCCCGCGCCGGGTCTGATTTTGACAGGCCGGACAGATCTTCGATTTTTTCGCTCATCCCCTCGGGGCGACGCATGGACAGGATCAAAGCAAACGTACCCAATGTCATAACCAAATAGATGGTCATATAGATCAGCATCGCGCTGACCCCCTCATTATTACCTGCCGCAACCGCCATCAGCACAAAGCCCATATGGCCGATGGAAGAATAGGCCATCAGTCGCTTAATATTGGTTTGTTGCATCGCCGAATAGGCCCCTACCGCCATTGAAGCAGCGGCCATCAGCGCGATAACCCCTTGCCATTGATCGAGAATGGAAGGGAAGGCCTCAACCAGAAAACGGGCGAATAACACCATGCCGGCCACTTTCGGTACCGAGGCAAAAAATGTAGTAACCGGGGTTGGAGCCCCTTCATACACGTCCGGGGTCCACATATGGAACGGCGCGGCAGAGACCTTAAAAGCCAGAGCCGAGACCATGAAAACGAGACCAAAAATAAGGCCTATATTATTGCCCCCCGCCGCAGCCCCTTCGGCGATGGCCGCGAAATTTGTGGCACCGGAAAAACCATAGACTAATGAGGCCCCGTAAAGCAGTAACCCCGAAGACAAAGCCCCGAGGACAAAATATTTCATCCCCGCCTCTGTGGAGCGTCGACTATCACGATTGAACGCGGCCATAATATAGAGCGCCAGCGATTGTAACTCGATACCCAAATACATGGCGATGAGATCTGTGGCCGATACCATGATCGACATCCCCAACACCGCCAACAAGATCAATATTGAATATTCAAAACGCTGGAGTTTTTCGCGCACTAAAAACCGATCCGACAATAGAATCGCAAAAATGGCCCCAAGATAGAGGGCACATTTGGCAAACACCGCATAGCTGTCTATGGCGAAAGCCCCATCAAAGATGGAAACCCGATCAGCCGAACCGTTAAAGCCGGTGAGGAAGGTGGCGATGATAAGAATGCCCACCGCCCCGAAACCGATTTCGCGCGAACCCTTATCGCCGATAAAAACACCCAGAATAAGCAAACCCATTGCCGCAAGGGCAAGGAAAATTTCCGGGTAGGCATAATCTATTTGATCCCAGAATGTCATGCTATGTGCTTTCTCCTGCTACCGGGATGCCGCCGCCAGAGCGGTATTGTAAATTTCTAAAACCGAATCCACCGCCGGTGAAAAGACCATCAGGGTCGGGGTTGGATTGACGCCAAAAAAGATGATGATCAATACCAGCAGACCAAGAATGAAGGTCTCACGCCTGTCCAGATCATTGATGGTTGCCAGCTTTTCGTTGGTAATGGTCCCCATCATCACTTCGCGATAGAGGCGCAGCCCATAGGCGGCTGAGAAGATCACCCCTGAGGTGGCGAAAATCGCGGTCCAGCTATTGATCTCATAGGTACCGATGAGGGGTAAAATCTCACCGACAAATCCGGAGAGCCCCGGCAGGCCAATATTGGCCATGGTGAACACCATAAACACAAAGGCAAACAGCTTCATCCGTGTAACCAGCCCCCCATAAAAGGCAATTTCGCGGGTGTGCATACGGTCATAAAGAACCCCCACGCATAAAAACAAGGCGCCTGAGATAAAGCCGTGAGAGAGCATTTGAAACAGGGCCCCCTCCATGCCCTGCTCGGTACCGGAAAAAAGCCCCATGGTGACAAAACCCATATGGGCGACCGAGGAATAGGCAATCAGCTTTTTCATATCTTCTTGCGCAAAAGCCACCAGCGAGGTGTAAATGATGGCGATTACGGAAAGCGAGAAAATGAATATTTGAAAATCAGCACTCGCCAACGGGAACATGGGCAGGGAAAAGCGGATAAAACCATAACCGCCCATTTTCAACATAATCGCTGCCAACACCACAGAGGCACCCGTGGGGGCCTGCACATGGGCATCGGGCAACCATGTATGCACCGGCCACATGGGAATTTTCACCGCAAAAGAGGCGAAAAAGGCCAGCCAAAGCCATTTTTGCGCGGTCGCGGAAAATTCGTAATTTTGCAGCACCACAATGTCGGTGGTACCGGCCTTGCCATAAATCCACATCAGCGCAACCAGCAACAACACCGAACCAACCAAGGTGAAGAGAAAAAATTTGAACGCCGCATAAACCCGCGCCGGAATTTCACGCCCTAAAAACTGTCTGCTTCCTTCAGATCCCCAGACGCCGATCAAAATAAACATCGGGATTAGACCGGCTTCAAAGAATACATAAAACAGCAGCAGATCAAGGGCCGTGAAGGTGCCGATCATAAAGCTTTCCAGCACCAGAAAGGCGATCATAAAATCGGCAACCCGTTTGTTCACCGATTTCCAAGAAGCCAAAATACAGATGGGTAAGAAAAAAGTGGTCAACAGCACAAACAGGATGGAAATACCGTCAACGCCCACCTTGTAGGCAATGCCTTTACCGAGCCAGGGAATGGTCTCAACCAGCTGATACCCCTCAGCCACCGGATCATAAAACAGATAATAGACCCCGAAGGACACCGCAAAGGTGACCAAGGTGGTGAACATGGCAATCCAGCGCGCGCGCCACGCAACAATTTCTTCTTCATCACCGCGCGCGAGCAGCCGGTTGATGATGATCAACAAGGCCCCAATCAGTGGCAAGAACATGATTGTGGAAAGCCATGGTTGTTGGGCAAAAGTCTCTGTCATTTACAAGCCTCCCCAACCAACCATGAACAACAAGATCACAATGCCGATGAGCATGGCAAAGGCATAATGATATATATAACCAGACTGCAAACGCACCATCAGCCGTGAACCCAAGGCCGAGAGGGCGGAAATACCATCCGGGCCGAAGCGATCAATAATTTTGCCGTCACCCATTTTCCACAAAACGCGACCAAGCCAGCGGGCCGGGTTCAAGAAAATGAGCCGGTATAATTCGTCGAAATACCATTTATTTTTCAAAAAGGCATAGATCATACCGCCCTCACGCAAGAGGCCCGGTCGCAACGGATCCCCGCGCATATAATGGGCGATAGCCCCCAGCAATCCGACGCTCATGGCGATAAAGGGCGCCAAAATCACCCATAGGGGGAAGTGATGTTCGCCCCCCCCATCCGCTGCGCCATGAGCGGGGGCCGCCGCTGGCTGATGGGCGGCTTCGGCCTCGACCTCATTGGTGGTTTCGTGGGCCGTGGTTGCCGCAGAAATGGTTTCAGCGATCACATCTTTGTTTTCTGTGACGTCATCAGCCCCTTCATGGGTGGGCATCGCACCATGGCTTGCCCCCTCTCCGGCCACCACAATCGAACCATTCCAAAAAGCGGCCGCATCTTTGCCGACAAATTGGTTGAAGAACATCATGCCCGCGAACAAAGCCCCAAACGCCAAGGGAATTAACGGATAGAGTATCCAATTATCCACATGGTGAGGATGTTTCAAAACATGCTCCGGCGCTCTTGAGCGGCGATAAAAGGTAAGAAAGATCAGTCGCCAAGAATAAAAGGCCGTCATAATTGCGGCCAATATACCCATGACAAAGGCAAAGCCCGCAAAACGGCGCCCCTCCGCAATGCCCGCGAAGGCGCTTTCCAATATCATGTCCTTGGAAACAAAGCCGGCCGTACCAAAAGGCACCCCAAATAGTTTCAGCCCCGGTATGCCGACACCGGTAATTGCGATGGTGCCAATAAACATGAACAAAAAGGTCGCCGGTAAAATAGTACGGATGCCGCCCATTTTTTTCATATCCTGCTCATGGTGAAGAGCGTGGATTACCGCCCCAGAGCCGAGGAACAAAAGCGCCTTGAAAAAAGCATGGGTGAATAGGTGGAACATCGCCGCGCCATAAGCCCCCACACCGGCTGCAAAAAACATATAACCCAGCTGCGAACAGGTAGAATAGGCAATGACTTTTTTAATATCATCCTGCAATAGCGCCACTGTAGCCGCAAAAAAGGCGGTAATGGCCCCGATCAGGGTTACCATCGCGGCGGCATTGGGGGCGGCCTCATAGATCGGTGAAAAGCGCGACACCAAAAAGACCCCTGCCGTTACCATAGTCGCGGCGTGGATCAAGGCTGATACCGGGGTCGGCCCTTCCATAGCGTCCGGCAACCAAGTGTGTAGGAAAAATTGGGCAGACTTGCCCATGGCCCCAATGAACAGCAAAATGCCGATTAGGGTCAGGGCATGCACCGACCAATTCCCGAAGCCTATATGTAGCTCTTGTATGGGCACCGGCTGATCAAAGCCATAGGGCAGGACCAGCGCGTTCGAGCGCACGGCTTCTAGCACCGGATCAAATTCGATGGACTGGAACACGTAGAAACTGGCCATAATGCCCAGAGCAAAGCCGAAATCGCCCACCCGGTTGACCACAAAGGCTTTGATCGCCGCATCATTGGCGGATTTTTTGTGATGCCAGAAGCCGATCAGCAGATAAGACGCAAGCCCCACCCCTTCCCAGCCAAAAAACAGCTGCAAGAAATTATCCGCCGTGACCAATGACAACATGGCAAACGTAAATAGCGATAGATAGGCGAAAAAGCGCGGGCGCGATTTATCCTCATGCATATAGCCAACGGAATAAATGTGAACCAGGGCCGAAACCGTGGTCACCACAACCATCATCACCGAGCTCATCGTATCAATACGCACCGACCATTCCGCCTTGAGAGAGCCGGACACAATCCAGGTGAACAAAGGCACCACATCTTTGGTGTGGTTTTGCATCACATCTAGGAAATTAATCCAGCTCAGCGTGGCTGCGATCAGCAGGAACGCGATGGTCATAAGCTCCGTGGCCCGCGCACCAGCCATGCGACCAATAGGCATAGCCAGCATGGCACCAAAGAGCGGTAATAGGACGATAAAGGCTTGCATTATCCAACCAATCTCACTGTTCAGTTTTTCATGGCGCTGGCATCATCCACCGAGATGTCACCGCGATTGCGGAAAAACGTCACCAAAATAGCCAAACCAATTGCCGCTTCCGCAGCCGCAACGGTCAAAATCATGAAGGCAAAAACCTGCCCCGTCAGGTCGCCCAAAAATTGAGAGAAAGCGACAAAGTTGATATTCACCGCCAGTAACATCAACTCAATCGACATCAAGATAACAATCAGGTTTTTACGATTAAGAAAAATACCTGCGACCCCGATGGCAAAGAGGATTGCCGCGACCACGAGATAGTGACCGAGCGCAATGTCCATGCTTGTTTCTACTGCCGTTTCCATCGTAATTCCTCGACTTAAAAGTCGCCGTTAAGCGCCCTTGCCTTTGATGCCCTCGCCCGAAGCGGGCCGTAATATCTCGTAGCTGTCTTCGCGATTGCGCCCGACTTGGGCTGCAACATCCTGCTTTTTGATCCCTTTGCGCTCGCGGAATGTAAGCAAAATCGCGCCGATCATGGCGACCAGCAAAATCATCCCGGCGATTTGGAAGTAATGCACATAGTCGGTGTAGAGAATGAGCCCTAGGGCTTCGGTGTTATTGGGGCCATCCAGCACCGCGCTGGTTTCGGCACCGGTGAAATAGGGATGGACGCGCGCAAGCTCAGCATTTTTCGGAAACGCCCATGTGCCCACAACCAGCCCCAACTCGACCAAAAGCGCGACCGCAACCGGAACCCCCAAAGGCGCTATTTTGACCATGCCACCTTTTAGTTCGGCAAAATCAATATCCAGCATCATCACCACAAACAAGAACAGCACGGCCACCGCGCCCACATAAACCACCACCAACAGCATGGCCAAATATTCCGCCCCCATGAGCACAAACAAGCCTGCCGTATTGATAAAGGCAAAAATCAGGAACAATACCGAATGAACCGGATTGCGGGAAAATATCACCATCAACCCTGACCCAATGGTCAAGGTAGCGAAAATATAAAACATGATCTCGGCGAAATTCATCTGATCTTCTTTTGGCCAAAGGCCGGTTGGTCGAGCTTAACGATAGGGTTCATCAAGTTCTAGATTTTTTGCAATTTCACGTTCCCAGCGATCACCATTTTCCAACAATCGCTCCTTGTCATAAAACAGCTCTTCACGGGTTTCAGTGGCGAATTCAAAATTTGGCCCCTCAACGATCGCATCTACCGGACAAGCCTCTTGGCAAAAGCCACAATAGATACATTTGGTCATATCAATATCATAGCGCGTGGTGCGGCGTGAGCCGTCTTCGCGTGGCTCGGCTTCGATGGTGATGGCTTGGGCCGGACATACCGCTTCGCAGAGCTTGCATGCAATGCAACGCTCTTCGCCATTGGGATAGCGCCGCAGAGCATGTTCGCCACGAAAGCGCGGGGAGAGCGGGCCTTTTTCAAAAGGATAGTTGATCGTCGCCTTAGGACGGAAATAATATTTCATGGCGAGGAAGAAGGCGCCGAGAAAATCCTTTTGCAAGGCCCCATTGATGGCTTGAGCGATCCGAGACATTAGCCAGCCCTCCAGCTTTGGAACCAGTCCGCAAGTCCCGGAAACAACAACATCAGCCCCGCGACCCCGATGAGATAGGCGATCGAGGTGGGCAGAAAGAGTTTCCAGCCAATGCGCATGAGCTGATCATAGCGATAGCGCGGCACAATGGCCTTGACCATGGCAAACAGGAAGAAAATGAACACCACTTTGGCCCCGAACCAGAACAGGCCAAGCTGGTTGAGCGGGGCTATATCAATGGGTGATTTCCAGCCGCCCAAAAATAAAATGGTGGTCATAGCCCCCATCAACACAATGTTGAGATATTCGCCAATCATAAACAGCAAATAGGCGGTGGATGAATATTCGACCTGATAGCCAGCAACCAGTTCGGATTCTGCTTCCGGCAAATCAAAGGGCGGGCGGTTGGTTTCTGCCAAGGCCGAGATGAAGAACATCACAAACAGGGGGAATAGCGGAATGAAATGCCAGTTTAACATCCCCTGCCCGCGATCCTGGCTGTTCACAATATCGGTGAGGTTTAAGGAGCCCACCAGCAAAATCACCGAGATGATAATGAAACCGAGAGAGACCTCGTAGGAAATCATTTGCGCCGCAGAGCGTAGCGATCCCAAAAAGGGATATTTCGAGTTTGAGGCCCAACCGCCCATGATGATCCCGTAAACCCCCAACGACGACACGGCAAACAAATATAAGATGCCCACATTAATGTCGGAGATAACCCACCCTTGCGCCACGGGCACCACGGCCCAACCGATAAAAGCCAGAACGAAGGAAATGAAAGGGGCCAGCAAAAACACGGCCTTGTCAGCGCCGCTGGGCACAATGATTTCTTTCAGCACAAATTTGAAAAAATCGGCAAAAGACTGCAATAGGCCAAAGGCCCCAACCACATTCGGCCCTTTACGCATCTGCACTGCCGCCCAAACCTTGCGGTCAAATAGCAGCAAAAAGGCCAAGGCAATCAACAGCACAATCATCAGCCCCAGCGTTTGCAATGCTGTGGTCAGGGCACCCATCAATGGGGCGTCCCAATTGCGTTCGCTCAAGAAGGTCCAGATTGCTTCCATAGTGTGGCTTCTCTAGCCTGCTTGCCCCATAGAGTGAAGCCAAACTCACAGAGAAATGCCCGATTCTTGAAAAAAAATGCTCACACCCCGCCCCCGCCTATCAGCGTCTGTCAGCGCCCCTTTTGGAAGCCGTTTCATCCCATGGGTAGACATGCTGATGCGAACGCAAAAGCGCCGCTCCCACACGCGATGAACAGCCAATAAAGCCGGGTGAAATTAGATATTGCCGTCAAAAAAGTCGAGATTTTCAGGAGAAAGACGCGGCAAATCTCCGAATATCCCAATATTGGGCAAGAACAGATTGGCACTGACCAAGGCTGGGGAGAGTTCTGTAAGGCCTGCCCCGGCCAAATCATCACCACCGCTAAAGCTGCCTGTGTTCAAAACCGAATCAAACCAGTCAAACCCGTCCGTAAAGCCCGTACGAACCGTCTCATCGACAAAACTCAAAACGCCGGGACCGTCAAAGCCGACCCCGTCCGTTCCAGCGTCAAAAAATTTATCAACCCCACCCCGATCTGTAAAACGGTCGAGATCAAGCTCTTGGTCCGCAAAGGAAGATGACGCGCGCGGGGTATCAAGATTTTGATCAACAAAAAATCCATCCTGAAAGCCTTCAAGATAGCGTACGGTAAAGCCAAACTGCTCAAAAGCCGGCGTAATGCCGGGGGCCTGAAAACGCGCTTCGAAGAAATCCACAATCCCAAAAGAATTACCTATGGTGAAGGCAGGCCCACCTGATTGATAGGCATCGGCGCGTGCGGCAAAATTGAAAAATTTACTGATCATCGGCTTGTCTCATAACCCCTGTTTGACATCGTCTCTCTATGACTGTCGGAGGATAGCATTTTTCCCACCGAATTGGCAAACCCCATCCTTAACAAAGCCTGACTTAAGGCCCCCCTTGCCTGCTGGAAACCATCCGGATCGGTCAATGGGTATGGGCAGAGGGTATGGATATAGAACATTAGAAGAACATATAATGCGCCATCGCATCATTATTTGCACCATGAAACGGCTATAGGCATAAAGACCCCCGAATGGCTCCGACAATCCCTCGGGGCGCACCCGCAATATCTAGCCGGAGAGGTCATGTGTCTTCCTTTTTTCCCCCTCACACTGGCGAACGGGGTTCGTGGATTTACGAGAGCGTCCGGTTTTTATGGGCTGGCGCCTATCGGCTTTTAGGATGGCATTTTACCGGGGAAATACCCAATGACAAAAAATTTGTCATCATCGTAGCGCCCCATACGTCCAATTTGGATTTTATGGCGGGCTTTGCTGCTGCCCTGCACTTTCGCCTGCGCATTACCATCATCGCCAAAGCCTCTTTATTTGAGGGGCCATTTGGTTGGGTGATGAAATATTTAGGCGGCCAACCATTGGATCGCGAGAGCAGCAAGGATCTCGTCGGCCAAATCGCCCAAGCCTTTGATGAAGCCGAGGAACTAATGCTGGTGATTGCCCCGGAAGGAACCAGAAGCAAAGGAGAGCGCTGGAAGTCCGGGTTTTATCACATCGCCCTTCAGGCCAAGGTACCTATTGTTTTTGGCGTGTTAGATTTTGGTCGCAAGCAAGTGGGGGTTCGGGGAATGTTGCATCCGAGCGGCGATTATGAAGCAGACATGAAAAAAATTGCTGCCGTTTATGATGATGTAGAAGCCAAAATCCCAGCCAACAAAAGCGATTATATTTAAAGGCCCCTACCACACGGGCTCACTCGCCCCCAAGTTGGACGCTGCGGTTTGCCACTGCATCGGTATTCCTTCCATTTCCAGTGGCGGGCGAAGACGCTTGGCTTTTCCCCACGGCATCTGCTCTATTTCATCCTCATAATCTACAGGCTGCGCGGTTATATTCTCTCGTGCCCATTCTTGCTGTTCATGGGCTTGTTGTTTATGGGCCAGCAGCAAGTTGGCCGTGCGGGCGAGAGACAGTTTGGCCACTGTTGGACCTTGTCCCTCGACACCACAAGCCAGCAAACGCATAGCAGCAGCGGCCATCATGTAACCGGTAGCGTGATCCAGCGCCTGCACCGGCAAGGGCGTTGGGCGAGAAGCCTCTGCCCACACTATACCTGCATGAGCAATGCCACAGCTCATTTGTACCAAACTGTCATAGCCGCGCCTTCGCGCCCAAGGGCCATCCCAACCAAATGCGCATAGCGAAACCTCCATCAGGTTAGGGTTCAGGCTTTGTCGCGTTTTTTTATCAAGCCCCAGCCCCGCCAAAGCTCCAGGTCTCAATCCATGGATGAACATATCGGCTTGGGCAATCAGATGCTCGAATTTCTGGCGATCCGGTTTTTTGGTCAAATCAAGACTGGCGCTGCGTTTTCCCAACATGATGTCGGGAACCACATTCATTTCATCCCAACCCGGAGGATCGATGCGCAAACATGTTGCCCCAAAGCCCGCCAAGGTTCGGGTTGTCACAGGCCCGGCAAGAATGCGGGTCATATCCAACACTTTTAGACCTCGCAACGGACGCGCCAAGGTAGGACGCCAATCATGGCATCTATGGCTCCGCGTCCCCAGCCAGTGGATCAATGGCGCACGTGCCAAAGCCTGCCCTTGAGGGTGGTTTCGCCAATCTGTCTTAC
>JALWRV010000409.1 GCA_027080545.1 Parvularculaceae bacterium | reverse complement strand
GAAAGCGTTCTGGCGGCGAGACCAGCCCCAATACAGGGTGGATGAGAAGGGCATCTATTTCTCGGAAACGAACCCGTTCTATTTTGCCACGCATGAGGATTGGGAGAAGGTGGGGCGACTAGGCTCAGGACCCATTAAATTTGGGGATTCCCATTTGATCTGATTTATGATTCACCGTGACAAAGGAGATTTGTCATGGATAATTTGTTTTGGCTTTCAAAAGAGCAGTTGGCGATTATCGAGCCTTGTTTTCCGTTGGCCCATGGTATGCCGCGTGTGGATGATCGCAAGGTGGTATCAGGGATCATCTTTGTCATCCGCAACGGTCTTCGCTGGCGCGATGCACCAAGGGAATACGGCCCTCACAAGACCCTGTACAACCGGTTCATACGATGGAGCCGATTGGGTGTTTTTGATAAGATATTCAGTCGATTAACAGCAGAATCCAGCGCACCAGAGTTGTTGATGATTGATGCCACTCACCTCAAAGCCCACCGGACCGCAGCCAGCCTGCTTAAAAAGGGGATGTTCCAAGACGTATTGGCCGCACCAAGGGCGGATTGAACTCCAAGCTGCACGCGGTAGTGGATGAGTTGGGAAGACCGGTCATCCTGTGCCTCACCGAAGGCCCGATGAGCGATCATCTTGGAGCCAAGTTGATCTACCCGGCATTGCCTGAAGGCCCGGCCCACATGCTTGGTGACAAGGGATATGACAGCGATGAATTCAGACAGGCTTTGCTCGCCAAGGGGATAACGCCGTGTATCCCGCCACGAAAGGGGCGCAACTTCCCCGCCAGCTTCAACAAAGCATTGTATAAACAACGTCATAAGGTCGAAAACATGTTCGGGCGGCTCAAAGACTGGCGGCGTGTCGCCACCCGATATGATCGTTGTGCCCATACCTTCTTCTCAGCCATTTGCCTGGCCGCTATCGTCATATGGTGGATTTAATGAGTCCTGAGCCTAACAAGGGCATTCAAACAATCTCCAGCCTTGGCTGCAATTGAATATTCCAAAATGAACGTAGGCACACCAGAACGCTTTGGTGAATTGATCGTTGAATTGCTTGGGTTTTCCGCAAATGCATTTTCGAAAAATGAAGAGGCATTTTTGCAAGCAAGCCGGATTTCTAAAATCGATGTAATAAAAAAGTTAGAAGAATATGACAGAAGATATATTCATCTTTTTATTTACGGTTTATTAAGTAATATGTTTGGCAAGATACCTGATGACATGGTAGGTATGCGGGTCTACAAACCCGACATGTCTAAGGTTCACCCAGAATTGAAAAAAATATTCCTTCTCAATCTGGATAATGTTGAGTTCAAGACAGAGGAATAATACCAACCCGATCCAGCGATCCGAGAGCCTTTATGACCTGCCAGGAAAACGTGACGCTCGCCACCCGCCCAAAGGCGTCAATTAAGTGTATTTAGTAAACTGTCACCGTAATTCCACCATGTCGCCATCGGCAATTAAGCACATTTAGTAAACTGTCACCGTAATCCACCATAATTTGAAATTAATATCTGGTTATTGGTTTATTCGTCCGGTGGCATCCATGGGTGTACTTCCACCCCTCGTTCGCGCAAAAAATCTACAACCTTTTGTCGGTAGTCCACCTCACCCGGCGTTGGCCAGTAACGATTGTTTTCTAAAGAGATGACAATCGTATGTCCACCAAACCCGGTCCTGGCCGTATAATCGGCCCCGTTTTTCAATAATATGTAAGCCGCCTGCCAATTATTATTTGCTGTTCTGTGTAATGCCGTTTCACCCATTTCTGTCCGGATTTCAGGGTCAGCGCCATAGTCCAGCAATATCTGTATGTTTTTGAACTGTCTGGTGAAAATGGCGCTATATAATGCTGTCGGCCAGGATGGCTCTTCGGGGTGGATAAAATTGGGATCAACCCCGGATTTGAGGATCATGGTAACATAGTCCGGGTCCGGATGGCGCACCGAAATATAAAACGCCGTTCGCCCGCTTGGCGTGTGAAACCGCAACGGATCGGCGCCCAGATCAAGTAAATGTTGAAAGCCTTTTTTGTTGGGTTCCTTTTTCATCACCATCAGCCAGTAAAGCGGCGTTATGCCATCAACGCCCACCGTGTTGATATCAGCACCTTTCTCAATCATGCGGTCCATTTCTTTGATATCACCCCGTGCAGATGCCTTCACAAGGCGGATGACATCTGGATCGTCAAAGAAATTTTCCGGGGCACGATCAGCTTGAATAATATCGCAAGCCGCAAGGCTCATGATGATGAGCAGGAATACAATGCCAATCGCGGTTCTCATGATGCTCTTATCCTGTTCAAAATTTACTGTGCAGCCGAATACCGTTCGCAACGCCCAGCACACCCGGTACAAAATAATTCAAACGGCTGCCCGAGTAAACTTGTTGCCCCAGGGCGTTGGGCGCCAGACTGCGTTGCTGTACAGATGTCAAAATATCACCTCTGGTCACATAATTGGTGATATTATTGAAATTCCGCCCAGATAACCCATTGGCACGAAGCGTTGCATTACTGACACCGGCAGCATTGAACGTTTTGGTGTCTGCGCCGGTCAAAGCACCGCCCAGTGCCGCAAGCCCGCCGCCCAAAGAGTGCCCGGTAAAGGCCAAATCCTGACCGCCAAGGTTATCTGTAATAATATCTGCAATTGCTGAAGCAGAAGCGTATTGGTTTGAACCCAATCCCACGGTAATGCCCCCTAATTTTAAGGGTGTTGATAAGTAGAATTTTCTCGTAATCAGGATTGAGGAGATTCATCCATGAAGAAGTCACGATATTCGGACAGCCAGATCATTGGTATTTTGAAGCAGGCAG
>JALWRV010000408.1 GCA_027080545.1 Parvularculaceae bacterium | reverse complement strand
ATTCCCTTCCCAGCGCTCATCATTCCGGTGGGCATAATGATAGGCGGTAATGGGGCCGATCTTTACTTTGATGTTAATATCGATCCCCACATGGATAATATCCCCTTCCCGCTCGAACCGGATATAGTGGGTGCCGATCTGGCGTTTCTTGCGATAGATGCCAAAAGAAAAATCCGCCGGTAAATCAGTCGTCGGCATGGTTGGCATCGCCCCACTATCCGGGGTGATGTCGGCTACGATATCAGGCGCTGGGGTTTCGGCTGTCACCTCTTCTGCCCGCGCCGATGACCAAACCAGTGCAAACGCCAATAATAGGGCCAAAAAGGGACGGGCCAGCCCTGTAAGGTGCCGGAGCCTATGGGGCCCCCACTGGTCAAACCCTACAAACAAAGACGCGGGTAAAATTTTCTGGTGCATATTCTCTCCCATGAGCGGCTGATTAAAGCCGGAATGTCCGAAGCGTTGAAGGGCCAATCATTTCCAACACGATAATGTCCAATAATTGCCATGAACGGCTGTTTCGAGCCTGTGCACGGGCAGGCTTGCCCAAACTAGCCTCCCTATTATTACGTGAGGGGTGGCCGAGCGGATTAACCCTGTGCGACACCAGATTAGCGCAAGCATATGGTGCTGCAACCCTCAAACAGGCGCTGAAAGTCCCCCAATCAGGGGCGATGGGTTAAAAACTGCTCATAAACCGCTCCATTTTGGCCCCATCTGCCCTTGCCTTCATGGCTTAAATCCCTATCACTCGAAGCATGGCCAAACTCTCCTCTTTTCTCGCCCCCCTCGATGATGCGACCCCCTCCATGACCGAACGCACCACCCTTTGGGCCGGGATCAATAGCGGCACCAGCCATGTTGCCGGCATTGAAAAGCTCGCCAAACTTGTGGTCGATGATTTCACCGCTCTCGGCATGGATCATCAGGCGCACCCGCCTGCGAAAGTGCAAAACCTGAACGAAGAAGGCGTGCTGCTGGATGTGCCCTGTGGCGGGGTACATCATTTCAGCCTTCGTCCCAATGCGAAAAAACGCTTGGTGCTGGTCGGCCATCTCGATACCGTATTTCCAGCCGACCACCCGTTCCAAAAGGTCGAAAAGCGTAGCGACGGCACCCTACACGGCCCCGGTTGCGCTGACATGAAGGGGGGCATCTGTGTGATGCTCGAAGCCATTCGCACCTTCGAACAATCCCCATTTGCGGCGCAGATCGGCATTGACGTGATTTTAAATTCCGATGAGGAAACCGGGTCCTATGCCTCTAGTGCGACCATGGTTGATATTGCCAAACGAGCCGATGCGGGGTTTGTCTTTGAACCCGCCCTGCCCGATGGCACTCTTGCCGGCGCGCGCGCGGGGTCTGGCCATTATAATTTCGTGGTGCGCGGAAGATCCGCCCATGCGGGACGCTCTTTCCATGATGGGCGCAACGCAATCGTGGGGGCGGCAAAACTCATCACCGCGATCAATGGTCTCAATGGTCAGCGCGACAACACAACCTTGAATATCGGCATCATCAATGGCGGAACCGCAACCAATGTAGTGCCGGACCTTACCATTGTGCGGATGAATATTCGCGGCCTCAGCAGCGATGATTTGATCTGGGCCGACAAGCATATTCGCGATATTGTTACCAATGGCAATTTTGGCCCCGACATAGAAGTAGAACTGCATGGGGGGATCCACCGACCCGTGAAAGAAATGGCTGGCGGCACCGAACAATTGTTTGAACTGGTGCGCCAAGCAGGCGATTTGATTGATCAGAAAATAGCGTGGGCGGCCACGGGTGGATGTTGCGATGGCAATAATCTGGCCGCAGCGGGCTTGCCCAATGTGGATACGATGGGGGTGCGCGGCGCCTATATTCATTCAGCCGAGGAATATATGGTGATTGAAAGCTTCGTAGAACGGGCGCGCTTAGCCACCTTGTCCATGCTGATGTTAGCCAGCGGCGATGTCCCATGGCCGGACCGTTTGGACGTCTCCGAATGAACCTTCCATATAAGACCAATGATAAAGCCAAACCGCTAAAGCACAAACAATAAGGGAAACGGAAAATATGATGATTATTCGCCCTGTGCGCGGCAATGACCGCGAGGCATTATTGGAACTGGGCAAGATAGCCGGTCATGGCATGACCACCGTGCCCAAAACACTGGATCAGATCAATCATCGCATCGATCAATCGGCGCGCGCTTTTTCCTGTCGCGACAAGGCCACCGCCGACCATATTTTCTATCTGGTGCTGGAAGAAGATGGTAAAATTATTGGCACATCCTGCATATTTCCCAATCTCGGGGAAACCCGCCCTTTTTATTCCTATCGCCTTGCCCATCTATCCGCCCAAGATCAAAAACATAATATCCGCTCAGAGACCGACATATTGATGCTGGTCAATGATTATCATGGCTATACGGAAATCGGCACTTTGTTCCTGCACCCGGATTATCGCGGCGGCGGACGGGGGCGCTTGCTCTCTTTTGCCCGCTTCATGGTGATGGCACTGGCCCCGGAGCGATTTGGCGAACAAATCATGGCGGAAATTCGTGGCCATGCCGATGAAAACGAAGAATTTCCCTTCTATGAACATATCGCCCATAAATTTTTCAAAATCTCTTTTCTCGAGGCAGACCGCCGCTCGGCCCATGACCATCAATTCATCGCCGACCTGATGCCCAAATATCCGGTTTATACGGCCCTATTGCCCAAAGAGGCTGTAGAAGTGATTGGCCAGCCCCACCGTTCTTCCCGCCCGGCCATGGAATTGCTGATGAGCCAAGGGTTCCGTTACAAAAATCTGCTGGATATTTTTGACGGGGGCCCTTCTATCGAAGC
>JALWRV010000407.1 GCA_027080545.1 Parvularculaceae bacterium | reverse complement strand
TTGACTTCATTGCGTTCTTGCGCATGGTGCGTGCCTTGCTGGCGCTTATTCATCTGGTAAGTCACCATACGGTGCAAAATATCTGCCCGCGGCTCCAGACCAAAAATGCCATCATCCAGATCAACCGACCCAGCCTTGCCCGCATTTAATTTTACAACATCCAGTTTCATTATTCACTCTCCCCCGATTTTTCAGAGGCTTGTTTGGCGAGCTTTTTGGCCAATTCCTGATCAACCTTGGCGCGCGGTGGCTTGCCATCAATCATTTCTTGCGCCTGAACCAACCATTCTTGTTTTTCTGCCTGCTCTGCAAAGCCGAGATCGCCAAGTAATTTAGCGCGCTCCTCATCCGACAGCGCAACAAAGGCCGTCAACGTTGCCACACCGGCTTCTTTCAAAGCCTCGGTGCTTTTGTCACCAATGCCGTCAATCAGTTGAATATCATCGACAAAGCTCACCGCATCCGCATCATCAGCACCAGCTTTGCGCAAGGCCGCCGGCATCGGCACCCCTTCCGGCAACGCTTTTTTTACCGCGTCGCGGATCATCACATACGCACCCTTGGAGCCGGGAACTGCCCCTTTAATCATGACCAAATTGCGCGCACTATCGACACGAACCACTTCCAAATTCTGTGTGGTCACACGCTCGGCCCCCATATGGCCGGCCATTTTCTTGCCCTTAAACACCTTGCCCGGATCCTGACATTGACCGGTGGAGCCGTGGGAACGGTGCGAAATGGAAACCCCGTGGGTCGCCCGCAAGCCGCCAAAATTGTGGCGCTTCATGGCCCCGGCAAAACCCTTACCAATGGAAACACCCGTCACATCCACATATTGCCCCGGCAGAAAATGTTCCGCGGACAGTTCAGCCCCAACCTCTACCAGATTTTCCGGACTGACCCGAAATTCCATAACTTTGCGCTTGGGCTCCACATTCGCTTTGGCAAAGTGACCACGCATCGCTTTGGATGTGTGTTTCGCTTTGCGCACGCCTGTGCCGAGCTGCAAGGCGGTATAGCCATGCTTTTCTTGTGTGCACTGATCAATGACCTGACAGCCATCAATCTGCATAATCGTTACCGGAATATGTGTGCCTTCTTCATTATAAAGGCGGCTCATACCCAGCTTTTTTGCAATAACTCCGGTGCGCATTTTTCGCTCCTTAAGCACCCAGTTTGATTTCGACATCCACACCAGCGGAGAGGTCGAGTTTCATCAGGGCATCAATGGTTTGCGGGGTTGGCTCAACAATATCGAGCACCCGCTTATGTGTGCGCATTTCAAATTGCTCACGTGATTTCTTGTTCACGTGCGGCGAACGCAGCACAGTATATTTATCAATATGAGTCGGCAGCGGAATCGGACCACGCACTTGCGCGCCGGTTCGTTTGGCCGTGTTGACGATCTCGATGGCCGAAGCATCGAGAACGCGATGATCGAAAGCTTTCAATCGGATGCGGATATTCTGTTGCATGGGTCGCCTTTGATGCTTCGCTTATACTTGTTCAAACAAAAGGAGGCGGGCTGATTTGTACCAGCCCGCCCACTTACTTACTTCTCGATTTTAGCCACAATGCCGGCACCAACGGTGCGGCCGCCTTCACGGATAGCGAAACGAAGTTTCTCTTCCATGGCGATTGGCACGATCAGCTCAACCTTGAGGTTCACATTGTCACCCGGCATCACCATTTCTGTGCCTTCCGGAAGGGTAACAATACCCGTCACGTCAGTGGTACGGAAATAGAATTGCGGACGATAATTATTGAAGAACGGCGTGTGACGGCCCCCTTCGTCTTTGGTGAGGATATAGGCCTCAGCAACGAAGTTCGTGTGCGGGGTAACAGAACCCGGCTTACACAAAACCTGACCACGCTCAACGCCATTACGATCAACACCACGCAGCAAAACACCAACATTGTCACCCGCTTCACCGCGATCAAGCAGCTTGCGGAACATTTCAACACCGGTGCAGGTGGTTTTGGATGTGTCACGAATACCAACGATTTCAA
This sequence comes from Parvularculaceae bacterium, assembly GCA_027080545.1. GTDB lineage: Bacteria > Pseudomonadota > Alphaproteobacteria > Caulobacterales > Parvularculaceae > S012-90. The sequence continues at coordinate 9,163 of JALWRV010000407.1, read as the reverse complement.
TTTCGTCACCAACATTGATGACACCGCGCTCAACACGACCGGTCACAACGGTACCACGACCAGAAATCGAGAACACATCTTCAATCGGCATCAGGAATGGTTGGTCGATAGGACGTTCCGGCGTTGGAATATAGCTATCAACAGCCTCCATCAATTCCTTGATTTTGTTTTCGCCAATTTCAGGATCACGACCTTCCATAGCGGCCAAAGCAGAACCAGCAATGATCGGAATATCGTCGCCCGGGAAGTCATAAGACGTCAAAAGCTCGCGGATTTCCATTTCCACAAGCTCCAGCAATTCCGGATCATCAACCTGATCCACTTTATTCATGAACACAACCATAGCCGGCACACCAACTTGGCGTGCCAGAAGAATATGCTCACGAGTTTGCGGCATAGGACCGTCAGCGGCGTTCACCACCAGAATAGCGCCATCCATTTGCGCCGCGCCGGTGATCATGTTTTTCACATAGTCAGCGTGACCCGGGCAATCAACATGGGCGTAGTGACGATTAGGTGTTTCATATTCAACGTGTGCCGTTGAAATAGTAATACCGCGTTCGCGTTCTTCCGGCGCACCGTCAATCTCGTCATAGGCGCGGAAATCACCAAAATATTTGGTGATTGCAGCGGTCAATGTCGTCTTGCCATGGTCAACGTGACCAATGGTGCCGATATTGGCATGCGGTTTATTACGTTCAAACTTTTCCTTAGCCATGTCTTTTCTCCGTATACTGTCGACAGACTTATTGTTAAAACCAAATTCCCTTAGCCAGCCAGCTTGGCTTTGACCTCATCAGCCACGGCTTGGGGGACCTTCTCATAGTGATCGAACTGCATCGTGTACTGGGCGCGTCCTTGGGTGGACGAACGCAGCGCGTTGACATAGCCGAACATATTGGCAAGCGGAACCATGGCATTGACCACATTCGCATTGCCGCGCATTTCCTGACCGAGCACCTGCCCGCGACGGGAGTTCAGGTCACCGATAACCGAACCGGTATATTCTTCCGGGGTTACCACTTCGACCTTCATGACCGGCTCCAGCAGCGCTAGACCCAAACGCGGGGCTGCTTCGCGCATCGCCGCACGTGCCGCGATTTCAAACGCCAATACCGAACTGTCAACATCGTGGAACGCGCCGTCATACAAGGTAACCTTGAAGTCAAGTAGCGGGAATCCAACCAACAGACCGGCATCCCGAATGGAATCGATGCCTTTGATCACGCCGGGAATATATTCTTTCGGAATAGCCCCACCGACGATTTTGTTTTCAAACTCATAGCCTTCACCCGGCTCCTGCGGCGCCACAACCATTTTGATGCGCGCAAACTGACCAGACCCACCGGATTGTTTCTTGTGGGTGTAATCAATATCCGTTTCGCGGGTGATGGTCTCGCGATAGGCCACTTGCGGTTGACCAATATTGGCCTCCACTTTGAACTCACGCTTCATGCGATCAACGATAATGTCGAGGTGCAATTCGCCCATGCCCTTGATGATGGTTTGACCAGACTCATGATCGGTAGACACCCGGAAAGAGGGATCTTCTGCCGCAAGACGCTGCAAGGCGATGCCCATTTTTTCCTGGTCCGCTTTGGTTTTTGGCTCCACCGCCAATTCAATAACCGGCTCAGGAAATTCCATGCGCTCCAACACCGCCGGTTTCAGCGGATCAGAAAGTGTGTCCCCGGTGGTGGTATCTTTAAGACCAGCAATAGCAACAATGTCGCCAGCATAGGCTTCTTTAATTTCTTCTTGGCTGTTCGAGTGCATCAAAAGCATACGGCCCACACGCTCTTTTTTGCCTTTAACCGTATTCAACACCGAATCACCCTGACTGAGCGTGCCGGAATAAAGACGACAGAAAGTCAACGTACCCACAAACGGGTCGTTCATAATTTTAAACGCCAACATGCCCAAAGGTTCGTCATCAGACGCCTTGCGCTCCAACTCTTCATCACTATCTGGATGCACACCCTTAATGGCCGGCACATCGACGGGCGAAGGCAAATAATCCACCACAGCATCCAGCATTGGCTGCACGCCCTTGTTCTTAAAGGCCGAGCCGCACAATACCGGGTGGAAAGCCACATCACAGGTACCCTTGCGGATAAGACGTTTGATGGTCTCATTATCCGGCATTTCGCCTTCCAGATAGGCTTCCATGGCGGCATCATCAATGTCGACCACGGTTTCAATCAATTGCTCACGATATTCTTTGGCCTTCTCGACCAGATCATCAGGAATTTCGCGCTCTTCAAATTTGGCACCGAGACTCTCCCCGTCCCAGAAAATCGCCTTCATCTTGATAAGATCGACAACACCTTCAAATTGGTTTTCCGCACCGATTGGCAATTGCAGGACCACTGTCTTGCAGGCTAGGCGCTCATGGATCGAATCAACAGAGGCATAAAAATCCGCACCGATTTTGTCCATCTTGTTGATAAAGAACATGCGCGGCACATCATATTTGTCTCCTTGGCGCCATACGGTTTCGGTCTGCGGCTCAACCCCTGCATTGGCATCAAGCAAAGCCACAGCCCCGTCGAGAACCCGCAGCGAACGCTCCACTTCAATGGTGAAGTCCACGTGACCTGGGGTGTCGATAATGTTCAGCCGTTTATTGTTCCAGAAGGTCGTGGTCGCAGCCGAGGTAATGGTAATACCGCGTTCCTGCTCCTGCTCCATCCAGTCCATGGTCGCCGCGCCATCATGTACTTCGCCAATTTTGTAGCTTTTACCGGTATAATAAAGAATACGCTCTGTGGTCGTGGTCTTGCCGGCATCAATATGGGCCATGATGCCGAAATTCCGGTAATCTTCGATTTTATATTCGCGGGCCATTTTCGGGGTCGCCTTACTTTAAAATTGTTACCATCGATAATGGGCGAAAGCGCGGTTGGCTTCGGCCATTTTGTGGGTGTCTTCACGTTTCTTCACGGCGGCGCCCCGGTTCTGGGCTGCATCCATCAGCTCACCGGAAAGGCGCTCCACCATTGTTGTTTCATTGCGCTTGCGCGCGGCGCCGATAATCCAGCGCATAGCCAAAGCCAGCTTGCGATCCGGCCGCACATCGACAGGCACTTGATAGGTCGCCCCACCAACACGCCGCGAGCGCACTTCCAGCGCCGGGGTGACATTTTCCAAAGCCTCTTGGAACAAATCCACTGGCGGGCGCTTCAGCTTTTCTTCAATACGATCAAAGGCGCCATAGACAATTTTCTCGGCAGCCGATTTCTTACCGTCCAGCATCACATAATTCATAAATTTGGAGACGGTCAGATCGTTAAATTTCGGATCCGGATTGATAACGCGCTTTTCGGCACTGTGACGACGTGACATGGATAAATTCCTCTATTTAGGCCGTTTGGCGCCATATTTGGAGCGGCGCTGTTTCCGGTCCTTGACCCCTTGCGTGTCGAGCACGCCACGAATGACATGGTAGCGAACGCCCGGAAGGTCTTTCACCCGCCCACCGCGGATGAGCACCACCGAGTGCTCCTGCAAATTGTGCCCCTCACCGGGAATATAGCCGATCACCTCAAACCCGTTGGTGAGGCGAATCTTGGCCACTTTCCGCAAAGCCGAGTTCGGCTTTTTCGGGGTGGTTGTATAGACGCGGGTGCAAACGCCGCGTTTTTGCGGGTTCGCCTGCATGGCCGGAACCTTGTTAATTTTCCGGCGCGGTTTCCGCGGCTTGCGGATCAGCTGTTGGATCGTCGGCATGTGCTCTCCTAAAAGATCCCTTGGTGCGCGGCCTTTCGACCGGCAAAATTCCTCAAAAATGACACGCCAAAACCACAAGCCATGACGCCTCTTCCTACGCGAGACAGCGCCAAACCTGTGGACAGCGCGAAAATACTCAAATGTCAGACTGGCTGGGGCACGTCTCAGCGGCACCAAAGTGCGACTGACAGCTACCCATTCAGCGTGGCGCTCTACCTATTAGAGTGACCCGGCTTGGTCAAGTCCAATATATCAGTTTTTTTTGGCAGAAATGGCTCAGCTAGCCGTTTTTGCGCCATTACTGGCGATAGCGGCAGACAACATCGCCGCGAACAGAGATTGGCGACTTACAGGCTTCGCCAAATGGCCATCCATACCGGCTTTTTCACATACCGCCTTAACCACATCATCCGATTGGGCTGTCACCGCCAGCACAGGGGTGCGCTGCAAGGCGTTTTCCCGTTCAAATCTACGCAGCCACTGGCAGGCTTCAACCCCACCCATAATCGGCATATCCAGATCGAGCAGAATGAGATGGGGCAGATCGCCCGCTTCATGGGCCGCTTTGACGGCGCGGGTCAGCTGTTCCCCATCCTCAAAGCCATCAATCTTAAACCCCTGTTCTTCAACCATTTTTTCTAATACTAGCCGATTAACTCCATTATCTTCGGCCGCAAAAATCCGTATCTCGCCCTGACGCGGCCCAAACAAGGTACTTGGCCCATCTCCTGCCGCTACCTTTCCAAGGCGCACATCAAGGCCTCGATCCGGTAATATGTCCCGTAGCCGCGCCGCATAGCGGGTAAAAAGTGCCAAAAGCAGGCTAAACACCCCCAGCCCCAAGAGTTTTTCCGCCTCGACCAATGGCATCAAATCCGTTGAGGTCAGATAATGTTGATAGCTCATCGTGGTGCCGAGGCCGGAAAATTGGGCCATCACCACCATCAAAAACCACACCCCCATGCTCATGGCCCCGGCAAACAATACGGGCAGCGGGCGCAACCAAAGCGCCGCCCCGAGAATCAGCGGGAAATAATAGACAAAACCGGGCGCTTTCAGGGTTGCGGCGGCGGTGCCCCCATAAAGCCCGCCCAAAGCATAGAGCCACCCAGAAACCAGCAATATATCAATGGCTGGGGATAGGTAGGCCGCCCGCTCCCCCGCTCTTTCAGTAGCATCAGGCCGCCACCATTCAAAACCCGCCTTAAGGGTGAATAAAACAAGATAGACAACCCCCGAATTCCAAACCTCAACATGGTTGGCGAACCCCCAGGCGAGGATAAAGGCCACAATCCCCACCATGCCGACGAAAAAACGCAAGGCCGCCCCAGCCTGCAACAGGCCGGCCAGCGGGCGTGCTTTTTCTATATTGGCTTCCATCTCGCCTCCCCATCCACGCAGGGCCCCGTCCCAGACGAGCCCTCCCGCGTTGGTCTCCATGAAAATGATACGCCCGGACTGTTAAACCCCTGTTAACGATAGGTTTAATCCTGATTTAGCCGCACGATTCCCGGCAATCCGTCAATAGAGGCGGCATTACGGGTATAAAAGCGTTCCCCGGCTTCTTCGACACTGCGCCCTGCCTGCGCCCGCTTTAGCTGGTCGCGCTCGCCCTTAAATTCATAAAACGGCACCCCCCATCCACAACTATCCTGAATACGGGTGACATCCATGGTGATGATATTCCTTGCCCGATCATGGGCCGGAAACCATGTCAGCGCTTTGGCAAAATCCGGATCGTCAAATTGAATGATTTGCGCCTTGCCATAAAGACGCAAAATATTGGCCGCCCCTTCAAAGGCACAAAACATAATCGTCAGGCGCTGATTTTCCCGCACATGGGCCACGGTCTCAATGCCGGAGCCACCAACATCACAAAATGCCACCCGGTTCGGTCCCAAAATCGCAAAACTGTCATAACCCTTGGGCGAGAGATTGACATGACCATCCTCCTGCAGCGGCGCAGAGCCCACAAAGAAAACCTTCTGAGCGCGAATAAACGCCTCAACCCTGTCATCAATATGCTCGTAAGTTTTTCCCATAGCATTCTCCAAAAGTAACAAACTCGCCCTGAAGCGCTGTGAAGCAGTGCCTCGAAGGATGGAAGCAAAACCCACAACAAGAAAGCCCCTCATGCTGAGCTTGTCGAAGCATGGAGGATGAAGACAAAAGAAACCAATCTTCAAAGCCCGTCACGGGTATTGCGGTCCTCATCCAGCCATAAGCGTAAATCCTGAAGCGCCGGATAAATCGCGCGCAAATCTTTAACACTGCGCTTTTGCAAAAATGCATCAAAGACAGGTGTCAGACACTTGACCGCCTTGGCATGGGCGGCGCGGCCTTTGGCGGTGATATGAACGGTTTTGGCGCGGGCGTCTTTGGGGTCAGGCTTGACCGTCACAAAGCCTTTGGCCGCTAATTTCCCCACCAGGGCCGTCATAGAAGGTTTGCTCATTTGAAACGCTTTGGCCAGATGGCTTGGGCTTTCGCCTTTTCTTTGCTGGCTTGGGGGTTGGCGCGAAAAATGGGTCAGCAAATGATAGCCGGAAACCCCAAGCACGCCCCCCAGCGCCCGGCGCAATTCCGCATCGGCCAGCTGGTTGATAATGCCAATCTCAGTGAAAAATTGCAGCAGAAATACGCGATCCTTATCTCTAATCTGTTTTCCGGCCTTGCTCATGGCTTTACGCTTTATAGAGCTTTGCACTCAAGGGCCAGCGCGGAGACGGGTCTTGTTTTGGCCCATAGCCAATGCGCCCGAGCATTTGCACGATACCCCCTTGCGGCGCGAGCATAGTGTGAACCGCTTCAAACGGCTCTGCCATTTGCGGAAATTCCTGCAATATTTGACTTAAGGGCTGCACCCCCAGCCCCAAATCTTGCGCCCGCAAATTAAGCCGCACCCACGCCCGCCCGGCCTCTATCTGGCTGGTGCGTGCATTATCTTTGCTGGTGACAAAGACAAACCCCCGAGCGCTTTCAATCAGACGAAAATAGGCATTGAGGCTGGCCTTGAAAGCAAAACTGCCCGGCCGGTCGAGCGCCTTTGGCGTCAGCACACCACTTGCCCCCATCGCGCCCATGGCCATCCCGCCCAAAGATATCCCGTCGGGGTTTTCATTCACCGCCCGATTACCAATGCGCATGAGGCGAATAGATTCGCGCCGCGTAGCTTGCGTTTCATACTCAATCTGCCAACCTTGTCTGGCGAGGTCTTTAATCTCACCCACGCGCCGAGGCTCAATCGTGCCGCCAAGGTTAATAGCCCTACCAGACGTTTCAGCTTTCAAAACCGCCGCCAACACATCTTCCGGAACGGGCGTGTCGTTAAAAACATTGCGCGATGTGCGCCGTTGTAAAACAAGATCAAAGAGCGGGTCATCAACCCATTTTTCTGCCCCCACAAAACTCACTTCGGCAATGGGGCGGCTATCGAGATGCGCACCCTCTTGGCCTTCGGGGAACAAAACCGTTTTGGTGGCAATCCCCATATGCGCCGCCGCCATTTCCAGCAATTCCAACAGACAACCAAAGCCAATGGTAATCTGTCGATCAAAAGGGTCGGTTGCGGGTAAGCGCTTTTCAAGATCGCATGTGATAATGATTTTATCAGCGCCGGAAAGCGTGAACATCCAAGGCTGACGATTATGAGGATTGGGCGCAAGGATAGCAAAGGCTAGCGCATCAAGGCGCTTATCCCCAAAGCTGGTCCCGTCCTGCGACCAAGGCGCCCGCGCCTTGCCAAGACCGCCCCCATGGAGATAGGCCCCGCCCCCTAAAATAGTGACAAAAGCCGCCGCCCCACCAATTTTCAAAACCATCCGCCGACTTGTCATATTCTGTCCTTGTTTTTGAGAGAGTGGAATTATCCTTTTTCCGATACAGGTTTGATCTTTTTATTTAGTTCACTAACTAATGTTTGTAAAGACAAGCAATAACTTCCTTTGCTTATCTCGATATTGTATGATCCTAATTCATAATCAGAGCTTGAACTCGGCGGCCGTGGCTAGTTTCAAAAGGTATTCAAATGGGAAACACCATAATCAAAGGATACAGTGAAGCGGCGAGTGATTTGCTCTCTCACTATGAGGCAATCTCACAAGATGTGCTTTACGCTCCAGTAAAACATTTCCTGCCAAAACGCCCGAGCGACATTATCGATATTGGTGCAGGCACCGGGCGGGATGCCGCCCGGTTCGCTTCACAAGGTCACCAAGTGCTTGCTGTCGAACCGGCAGCAGGATTGAGGGAGGCTGGAAGAAAACTTCACCCTTCCCCGCGCATTGAATGGCTCGATTGCTCTCTCCCTTCTCTTTCGGGGGTATTAAAACGAGATAAAATTTATGATTTTATTTTTCTCAGCGCCGTATGGCACCATCTTGATGAAGAGGAGCGTTCTGTCGCCATGCCAAAACTTAAAACGCTCCTTGCGCCCCAAGGCACGATGATTATATCCATTCGACAAGGTCCAGGCACTCCCTCTCGACCTGTGTTTCAGATATGCCCGAAAGAAACCATCCAACTGGCAAAGAATGAAGGGTTACGATTGATTCACTATCAAACTGCCCACTCCATTCAACCCGAAAATCAAAAAGCCGGAGTTACATGGGACTGGCTGGTGTTTAATATGCATAGGCTACACACCACCCCTCACCCATAACACACCACTTCAAACTCAATATTATCGTGATCGCGAAAGTAAAACCGGCGGCCCGGTTCATAGTCCCTGTGGTTTTCCGTTATAAAGCCTGCCTTTTTGACGCGGGCCTCGGTGGCGTCCAGATCATCGACCACCAATGCAATATGGTTGAGGCCGGTTAGCTGGTCATAGCTCCGGCCATTAAATTTTTTCCCATCGCCCTTTGAATAAAAAGCGATGTAATCACTTTCACTGCCCACATGCACTGTAAGCCCATTATGAATAGCCGCCCCTTCCCAACGGATATGCCAGCCGAAAATATCACACAGCATCTGCGCTGATTTTTTAGGATCACTGACCGTGACATTCACATGCTCTAATCTTGTTTTACTCATCTTATTTCCTTTCAAAAAACTTCATCCTCTATCGGCGATGGTTTTCAATCAGGCCATTGCCTATTCAATCGAGTTTTGACTTTCTAATTCCTCAACCTAAGTTGAGGTCAAGAAAATAATGCCATTGAAACACTATCCGGCCATTTAACCGCTCTTCGCTATGCCCCTACCCCACCTCCACACCTCGCTTGGCCTTTCTCAACCTGTCCCGCTCGCGCCCTCTTGACTCACTTGCCAAGACTCGCCTTATAAACTTATAGCTTAATCAAGATTTATAAATGGCAAGCAAAACCACCACCCCTTTACCAACGCCCCTCACTATTGGCGATCTGGCGCGGCGCACCGGGCTTTCGGTTTCCGCCATCCGCTTTTATGAAACCAAAGGGTTGATTTCCCCCAT
>JALWRV010000406.1 GCA_027080545.1 Parvularculaceae bacterium | reverse complement strand
GTTTTGATCGGGTTTTGCTGGGTGGCGAGAGGGGGCGTCCCACAAGGCGAGATATTGTTGAGGCGATGATCCCCTATTTGGCGCGCCTGTGTGCCCAGGGTGACAAGCCCCATCGAGTGACAAGACATATGTTAGGACTGTTTCACGGACAGCCCGGGGCGCGCAAATGGCGGCAATTTTTAACAGTTGAAGGGGTGCGTGATGGGGCGGGGCCGGAGGTGCTGGAAAAGGCGCTGGCGATGATGCCCGAACAGTCGCTTAATCATGGTCAAGAGGAGGCGACAGGGAGCAGTGATGGAATTTTTAAGCGCTGACGGGGTTGGCTTGTTGTTGGCGGTGCTGGTGGCCGGCGCATTTGCCGGTTTTCTGGCGGGGCTTTTTGGCATTGGTGGTGGTATTGTCATCGTGCCGGCGCTTTATTTCGTGTTCACCATTCTTGAAGTGCCGGAAGCGGTGCGTTTTAAAGTGGCCGTGGGTACCTCTTTGGCGACCATCTTGATCACTTCGGCGCGTTCTGTGCAGGCCCACGCCAAAAAGGGCGCCGTGGATTTTGAATTTTTACGCCGCTTTGTGCCGTTTGTAGCGGTGGGGGCTTTTATCGGGGCGATGTCGGCGCGCTATATTGACGCCGCGCTCATCACCATCATCTTTATCATCGGTCTCCTCTTATTTGCCGGACAAAAACTGCTGGTGGGAGAGAAAAGACCTGCCGTCGATCTTGGCGCAACACAAAGTGCACCAGTGCCCACGCGCCCGATAGGGGTAATCATGGCCTTGTTGACCGGTATTGCGTCAGCGCTAATGGGCATCGGTGGTGGCGTTTTTGGCGTGCTTATTGTAACCCATTACAAGCGCACCATTCACAAAGCCGTTGCTACCGCGTCGGGGTTCGGCATCGCCAATGCTATTCCCGGTACGATTGGCATGGGGGTAGCCGGGTGGGGCGAGGCGGGCTTGCCCCTAGGGTCCGTTGGTTATGTGAATGTACCGGCCTTTGTGATTATCGCGGCCATGACATTCCTGACCGTGCCGTTCGGGGCTCGTACGGCCCATGCTTTATCGCAAACCATATTGAACCGGTTTTATGCTGCCTATTTATTGCTCACCGCCGCCTTGTTGATACGCGATATTGTGGTTTGAGGAGTATGGCGAAAGCTGGCGCGATAGGCGGAAGGGCTTTGGCGCAAGAGTTTTCGAAAATGGTGGCGCATGGTTTCCGGTGTGCCAAGGCCGGTCTGGGCGGCGATCTGGTCTAGGGTGAGGGGGCTGGTCTCGAGCAAATCTTTGGCCATTTGGATGCGCTGGCGCAATAGCCAGGCCACCGGAGAAAGTCCCACATTTTCGTTGAACTTTCGTTGGAAGTTTCGTTGGCTCATGGCCATATAGGAGGCCATGGAGGCGACGGTGTGCGTATTGCCAAGGTGGGCTCGCAAATGATCAAGCAGAGGGCCGAAGCTGCGCTTTTGATTCTGGGCGGGTAGAGGAGTTTCGATATATTGAGCTTGCCCGCCTTCGCGTTGGGGAGGTACCACAAGGCGTCTAGCAATTTTATTGGCCGTTTGGGGGCCATAATCTTCACGCACAATTTGTAGGCACAGATCAATGGCAGCGGCACTGCCAGCTGCCGTGGCAATATCACCATGATCCTTATACAGAATATGCTCATCAAGCTGAATTTGCGGGAAGCGTTCTTTAACTTGTTGTAGGTAGCGCCAATGGGTGGTGGCGATACGCCCATTGAGCAAGCCGGTTTCGGCCAAAGGGACAATGCCGGAGCAAAGGCTGATGATTTTTGCGCCGCGCTGATGGGCCTTTTGCAAATGACGGATAAGGGGCAAGGGCACCGGATCATGGATGCCTGACCAGCCGGGTAAAATGATCCGCTGGGCGTGTGACAGGGCGCGAAGCGAGGGTTTGACCGTCAGGGTGGAGCCAATATTAGTGTGCAAGGGTTTGGAAGCCGTGGCGCAAATGGTCGTTCTATACCATCCCGCGCCAAGCTCTGGCCTTGGTAGAGCGAAGATTTCTGCGGCAATAGCAAATTCAAACAGGCTCAGCCCGGGATAGGCGACAATGGCGAGTTTTATGGGGTCAGATCTCATTTGGCAGTAATTTAACGTATAATGGCAATCATGCCAATGGCAAAAGCCCATGAAAATTGTTTTTAAAAAAAGCCCTGGAGAGAGGAAAAAGTAGAAAGGATCAGATATGACAAGCCATGTGAGTGCCACCAAAGCGGCTGGGGCTGCTATCGCCACAGTACATTTTGCCCATAAATTACAAGTGGAGACGGATTGTTGGGATGTGCATGAGGCACTTTCAACGGAAACGGCGGATTTTGTTTTGCTTGATGTGCGTGGGGACAAGGCTTTTGAGAAGGCGCATATCAAAGGGGCTATCAGTCTTGCCCATCGTGATATAAGCGAAGAAAGCCTAAAGCGGTGGCCAAAGGATAGCTTGTTTGTGGTTTATTGCGCTGGTCCGCATTGTAATGGAGCCGATAAGGCCGCTTTAAAATTAGCGCAATTGGGGCGGTCCGTGAAGATTATGATCGGTGGCATGACCGGATGGGCGGATGAGGGTTTTGCCTTCGAGCAAGGTGCTTAAAACACATATTGATTTCTTCGGCGTTTTGCGACCACAATAGGCTTATGTATTTCGACTATAGGCCAGTGATTATCGGACTGTTTGTTGCCTTCGGTGTTCTGGAGGTCATCACCGGGCGATTTGTGCAAAAGGGCAAAATCCGTAGCGATGATATATGGATTGAGGCGTTGGGGACGGGATTTTTTATCCTCATCGCCACACCGTTAATATTTTATCTCGCCCCGTTCCTGTTCGAGCAAGTTTTT
>JALWRV010000405.1 GCA_027080545.1 Parvularculaceae bacterium | reverse complement strand
GGCATGGCTGAAATTGATGCGCGAGCGGACAAACAGGAAAATGGCGAAGTGGAAATTAAATATTTCGGTCTTGGGCGTGATTTTATGGGACAGGGTTTGGGGCGTTGGTTCCTTTATAGTGTGATTGAACTGGCTTGGATGTTGGAGCCATCACGGGTGGTATTGGAAACCTGCACTGCCGATCATAAATCGGCTTTACGGCTTTATCAACGAGCGGGGTTTTCACCCATTGGTCAAGGCAATGGCCTTATTAAATGGCGTGGATGATGAAAGATAAAAAAATCTCAACGGGTTTGGTCAGTACGGGGCGTAATCAATCTCCCGAACCCCATAGTGTACCGATTGCGGTTGAGCGAGCCTCGACCGTTTTGTTTCCCACCTATGATCAATTCACCGCCAAAGTGCGTCCCTTTTTCTACGGGCGCTTTGGCACCCGCACCCATCGCGCCTTTGAAGACTCTATCGCCAGCCTTGAGGGGGCCGCACAGGTGATGCTCGCCCCTTCCGGTTTAGCAGCCATCACCCATAGTCTCATCAGTTTTGCTCTGCCCGGCAGCCATTTGTTGGTCACCGATAGTGCTTATGATCCGGTTCGCAATTTTTGCGATCATTATTTGCAACCTCGCGGGGTGTCGGTTGAATATTATGATCCACGCATCGGGGCGGGTATCAGTGATCTTTTACGAGATAATAGCTGTGCGGTGTTGGCGGAAAGCCCCGGGTCGCTGACATTTGAAATTCAGAATATTCCTGCCATGGCCAAGGGATTGGACAAGCGCGTGCCTTTGTTGGTGGATAATACTTGGGGGAGCGGGTTTTATTTTCGACCTTTGGATATGGGCGCGGATATTTCGATCATCGCCGCCACCAAATATATCGCAGGCCATGCTGATGGGCTCATTGGCACCATTGCCGTAAACGATGATCAGCTTGCAGATAAAATAAACCAGGCCTTGCGATTGATAGGCAACAATATTTCTGCCGATGAGGTTTATCTTGCCCATCGTGGTTTGCGCTCCATGGGGGCGCGCTTAGCGCAACATCAAGAAACCGGCTTGGCCCTCGCGCGCTATCTTAGCGACCGGGACGAGGTGGCAACCTTACTACACCCGGGGTTGCCATCACATCCGGACCATGTTTTGTGGAAACGGGATTTTTCCGGCTCGTGCGGCCTGTTTGCGGCTATTTTTCACGAGAATAGACCAAACAAGTTACGGGCCTTTTTTGATCGGCTGACGCATTTCGGGATGGGCTATTCATGGGGCGGTTTTGAGAGCCTTGCTATACCTGCTTGGCCGGAAAAAATTCGCACCGCCGTACCATGGCGCGAAAAGGGCCAATTGGTGCGGTTTCATGGGGGGCTGGAACATGTTGATGATCTCATAGATGATCTCGACAACGCATTTGCAGCCATGGCACAAGCGGGATAGGGTAATGGCTCGGTTTTAAATTTGGAGTATCTCCCATGCGTTTTTTCGTTTTGATCCCCACTCTCGCCATTTTCTCAAGTTTGGCCGCGCTGTCCGCCTGTTCCAGCGTGCCGGAAAACCCAACCATGCTTATCAACACGGTGCCTAACGGGGCCCAGCTTACCTTCGATAGCGGCTTTATATGCACCTCCCCCTGCAAGGTCATCGTGCGGCGGCCCATGCGGGTAACGGCGGCCAAGGCCGGCTATATCGCCCAAGACAATTTGCTGGAATGGTCTCGCGCCGAACAGGTGACTTGGACCCTACGTTTGGCGGCGCCGACTATTGATGTTGATGAAGAAAGCCTGCCGGATCTGTCGCAATAAGATTATTGCGCTTTAAAGCTGTTTGCTTGGGCCTGTGCCCACCATTTATCATAGCGGCCACCAGCTTCACCGCTTAGCAGGGATCCTTCTTCGATAAAGGGGAAAAGCTCGTCAAGAAAGAGAGACTCTTGCGCCGAAATACGCTGTTGCACATGTTCGGGTTTTAGGGCGCTTGGGTGCGTAACCCCAACCGCGCCGAGAATATCACTAAAAGCATGAAGCGTAGAGCGGTGAAAATTGGCTACCCGTTGCGCTTTATCCTCGACCACCAACCCGCGCTGCAAGCCCTTATTTTGGGTCGCGACCCCGGTGGGGCATTTGCCGGTATGGCATTGCAAGGATTGGATACAGCCGAGGGAAAACATAAAGGCGCGGGCGGCGTTGCACCAGTCAGCGCCAATGGCGCAATTAATCGCGAGACCAGAGGCCGAGAAAACCTTTCCCGCTGCGGCCAATTTAACCTGTTGGCGCAGCCCTACCCCCACCAAGCCATTGCGCACGATCACCAACCCATCGACCAGCGGTCTACCCACATGGTTTGAGAGCTCTTGGGGGGCCGCGCCGGTCCCCCCCTCGCCGCCATCCACCACAATATAGTCAAGCAAAATGCCGGTTTCGATCATGGCTTTCATCAAGGCCATGACTTCGTGCGGCTGACCAACGCAAAATTTAATGCCAACAGGTTTGCCCCCAGAGAGGTCCCGCAAGTGCGCAGCCCATTCCAACATTTCCACAGGCGTAGAAAAGGTCGTATGGTTTTTGGGAGAGAGGCAGTCTTGGCCCACAGGAATTTTTCGGGTTTCGGCTATTTCCGGCGAGACCTTATAGCCCGGCAACAACCCTCCATGACCCGGCTTGGCCCCTTGAGAGAGTTTAATCTCGATCATTTTGACCTGCTCGGCTATTGCCTGATCGCGAAACAGGGCTTCGTCAAAATTTCCCTTATCATCACGGCAGCCAAAATAGCCGGAGCCGAGCTCCCAAACCAAATCCCCCCCATGCTTGCGATGATAGGGCGAGATCGATCCTTCACCTGTGTCATGGTAAAAGCCCCCCCG
>JALWRV010000404.1 GCA_027080545.1 Parvularculaceae bacterium | reverse complement strand
CTGGTCACGCAAGGCGGCGAGGTTGCGCACAATAGCCGGCCCCTCGTCAGGGGGGATAGAATCATTCGATAGAGACATTATCTTTCCTCGGTCAAAAACCATAGATTTTAAAACGGGACATTAGGCAGATGCTGCAGCAACCGCAAACAAGAACATCCCGTAAGATTTTGAGCCCGAATCACTCCTGCCGCAAACCGGGCCAAATTGTCCTGCTCGGCCTGTTGGCCTTGTCTTTGTCCGGTTGTCAGCTTTTATCACGCGCCTCCTTGCCAGGCCTGCCGTCAACCAAGCAGGCGCGGGCCGAACAGCAAGAAGCCGAAGCGATTATCGAAAAAAGCGCCGATCCAAAAGCCGTGTTGGAGCCGGGTAAAGTGCCTGAGGCCCCCATTCAAATGGTCGAGAAGCAGGACCGCCTCGACCAGCCCCTCAATGCAACGCAGATGAATGCCACGCAAATTGAGCCCCTGCAGGACCGCCTTGAGGTGACGCACCCCCTAGATTTGCAACAGGCTGCGGGCGCACCAACCCCTTTACCAACCCCGACGCCGAAAGCACCCCCAGCGGAGGATGGTTTTTTTACCGGGCAAACCAACTCAATCCTTTATGGCGAAGCCCCCAAATCCATCACCCCAACCACACGCAAGCAACCGGTTGATCCCACCCCGGTGACAGAGGCGATAAAAACCAGCGTGCCGTCCGGTGATTTTGCTGTTCATCTTGCATCCTATCGCGATGAGCAAAACCTCATTGAAGGGTGGCGCATCATGCAAAATCGTGATGGTGATTTATTGGGGGGCTTACAGGCAATTGAAAGCCGGGTGACGATTAGCGGCAAGGGGGAGTTTCTACGCCTTAAAGCGGGTCCGATTGCCAGCCGCGAGATGGCCGAGAAATTATGTGACGACATCAGGGCGCGGGGTGATTATTGCGCGGTGATGGAGGCTACCGGTACGTGGCTGGCTTTGGACTAGATTATTTGCGACTAACCTTGATGGTCTGAGGCGGATTTTGCGTTGCCGGTGCGTCAAGATTGAAAATACGCCTTGTGATCAGTTGCTCATGACCACCCCAATCTCGGGAGAGAATAATATCAATCTCGCCACCGGGCAGAGTCGTGGTGCCGAGGGGAATAGAAACGATGCGCCGCTCTAGTTCCGGGTAAAGGGCGATATTGCGTCGATGGGAAATAGTCACCGGTTCGACAAATTGCTTGGTTAAAATAGCCTGCACAGAAGTGATTAGCGTGCCTTGTCCATGGCGAGCAATGGAGAGTTTTAACAGCAAGCCGCCATCTCCGGCCCGCTCCAGCCACACCCGCTCCACTTCCGCTTGTGCGTTCAGGGCGTTTAGCCCAGCCCGGGGGGCGACAATGATCGGCACACTAACCCCCACTTGCAGGTCAAGAGGCAGGCCGCGCACTTTTTTGATCGGTCCCTTTATCGGTTTGGCTGTCACCATCAGATGAGAGCGATATTCATGGGTAAGCAGGGTCATGGCCCCCGCATCGCGCAGGCGAACAGAAATGGTCTGGCGTTCACCGGGTAATAGGGTGAGATGGGCCGGGCTCAGCTGTAATAGGGGCGCGGCGGAAAATGTGTTGCGCTCTTCAATGCTGGCGGGGCGATAGCCCCCTTGCGCTAAAGCGACCAGATCGATCCAATTCATTTCCAACCGCAAAGGCATGTCGGTGGGGTTATGCAGCTCGAAGCTAAGAGCCTGATTGGCATAGTTAATCTCGCCGCGTAGGGGGCTGATTGAAATTTGCCCATAAGCACTGTTGAGGAACAGACCAAACAGCGCGAATAGACATAAAACCCATGTCATAAGAGCTTTTCTGCGGGCCATTAGAATCAGTCTAGGGTGAGCCGCTGATGGCGTGGGGACCGTTATAGCCGGGGAACCTTGATCGGTTCGACTGCCTGTGCCCTGAAGGAGCCGTGCCAAAATGAGCCAAAATCCATTTTCTCGATCCGAGAAGACGGGCTCAGCCGTTAAAACAGCGGCAGAGGCGCCCGCACGGGCCTGTGCCCCTGAAAATTCGGGGCGGGCTGGGGCGGCGGAAGGGTCAACAAAAGTTATCGTCATCGGCAATGAAAAGGGTGGCTCCGGTAAAACAACGGCGGCAATGCACCTGATTGTGGCGCTTATGAAGTCTGGTTTCAAAACGGGTGCCATGGACCTCGATTTGCGACAAAAAAGCCTGACACGCTATCTTTATAATCGCCAGCAATGGGCGGCGGAGCAGAATATACCCATTGAAAAATTGCCCTATCCGGTGTTCGTGCCGGTGGAGGCGTCGGACGATGATAGTCGTGCTTTGTCCAAAGAAATCGAAACCGCGCATTTTACCGAGGCGATGCAGCGCTTTTCGCGGTGTGACTATCTGGTGATTGATTGTCCCGGGGCCAATACCCATCTGTCGCGGCTTGCCCATGCCCATGCGGATATTATCGTCACGCCGATGAATGATAGTTTTGTGGATTTTGATTTGCTCGCCAAGCTGGATCCGGTGAGCCAAGAAATTGTCGGTCCCAGCCTTTATGCGGAAATGGTTTGGGAAGCCCGCCAGCGCCGCGCCCATTCGGGCATATTGGGGGGGATTGATTGGGTGGTGTTGCGCAATCGTATCGGCGCGGCCAATGCCAAAAACAAAAAGCGCGTGGGCGAGCGGTTGCAAGATTTATCCGAGCGCATCGGCTTTCGCTTGGCCCATGGCTTTGGCGAGCGGGTGATTTATCGCGAGCTGTTTCCCATGGGGTTGACGCTTTTGGATCTGGGTCGGGGCGGGGTGCCACGGAAATTATCATCCATGAACCATATCACCGCCAGACAGGAAATTCGCGCCCTGCTGTTGGC
>JALWRV010000403.1 GCA_027080545.1 Parvularculaceae bacterium | reverse complement strand
CCAGTTGGAAACCGAGGCTGGTAAATACGCCGGTGCCGATCATATTAGCCACCACCACAGCCATGGCTTGGCGTGGGGTGAACAGGTGGGGCGTGGTTTTTATATTTGATGCGGTCAAATTATCCCTCAAATTATCCCTTGCGCCCTTCGCTGTCTCGCTTTGATCCATGAGTGTGTTGTGGTTAGGGCGAAAAGGCAAGAGCCAGATAATCACGATAATTTCAAATCTGGGTTAGGATTTGTTCTACATGGCCGGTGATGAAATTCCATAAATTGGTTGCCGATGGCATGTGTATTTTGTCTGCATTTTTAACCAAAAACCAATGACGAATAATGGGCATGGTGGCGACATTAAGCGCGATCAGGCGACCATCGCGTAGTTCCGCTTTGACCGTATGGCCGGAAATAAGCGCCACCCCCATGCCCGCCATAACCGATTGTTTGATGGTTTCATTACTATCAAATGTAATCGCGCCCTTGTCGGACAGGCCATGGCTGCGCAACAAATCCTGTAATGTTTTGCGGGTGCCAGAGCCTTTTTCCCGCATCAAGAACCGATCCCCGGAAAGGTCGCTCAAGGGAATATTTTTGCGATGAGCAAGATGATGGGTGGGCGAGGCGATGATGATTTGCGGATGTTCGCCAATGACAATTTTTTCATAGCCGGTTTCTTTTGGTGGCCTGCCCATAATGGCAAAATCAATGTCATTGCGATTAAGGGCGGTGATGATGTCATTGCGATTACCGAAAATGAGATCAATATCGACACCGGAAGATTGGGCGGTGAAGCCCGCCACGAGACGGGGTACGAAATATTTAGCGGTGGATACGGCACCAATGGAAACGCGTCCAACATCACCTTGGGCGAGATAGGAAAGCGCCTGATCCAGCGCACTCAAAGTGCGTTCGATGCGGGTGGCAGCCGCCACCAATTCGCGCCCTGCGGCGGTGGCAACCAGTCCCTCCGGGCTGCGCTCATAAAGCGAAAGACCAACACTTTCCGAGAGTTGTTTTAATTGCAAGGAGATGGCCGGCGCCGTGACATTGAGTTCTCCGGCGGCAGCGGCAATGGAGCCATGGCGTATGGTGGCCTCAAAGGCGCGAAATTGCCGCAATGTGATTCTGTCTGCTTTCATCATAAGTAATACTTATTCTAAAGGTAAGAATATAAAAATTTACTTATGATGTGTGGAGAGGCATTGTCAAATTTCCATCAGAATCACCCCAAAAAACAGGGTTTATTGCTCCAATTCCCGCTTTTCCTTCAGGTTCCTCCATGATCAAGCTCTATACGTTTCTTAAAGACTGGGCGGGTGAAGACCGGGATCGCAAAGATGTGGCCCGGATTATTACCTCCATGGCTGGGGTTGGCATTCGTCTGGCGGAGCGTATTTCCAATGGCCGTATTAGTGCCGATTTTGCCGAGATCGTCGGTGATAATGCCGATGGAGACGCCCAAAAAGCCCTTGATGTGGAGGCCAATGAGGTCTTTCTGTATGCTTTGAAGGGGGGCCCGACGGCAGCGGTCATATCCGAAGAAAATGAAGAGCCGGTGATCCTTGACCAAAAGGCGCCGCTCATGGTGGCCATGGACCCGCTTGATGGTTCCTCCAATGTCGACACCAATGTCTCTATCGGGACCATTTTCTCAATTTTGCCCGCTCCAGAGGCTTTTCGGGAAAGTGACCCCGCTGCGCCCAATGTGGAAGCCCTGTTACAAAAGGGTGATCAGCAATTGGCTGCCGGTTTTATCATTTACGGCCCTCAAACCGCTTTGGTTTTAACCTTGGGTGAGGGGGTCAATATTTTCACCCTAGACCGGGCGGCGGGAAAATTTTTACTCACCTATGAAAATGTGCAATTGCCGGAAGCCAAAAATGAATATGCCATCAATGCGTCTAACTATCGCCATTGGGATAAGCCGGTGCGCAGCTATATCGACGAATGTGTTTCCGGCGAAGAGGGACCGCGCGCACAAAATTTTAACATGCGCTGGATCGCATCCTTGGTAGCAGAGGCCTATCGTATTTTTATTCGCGGCGGGATTTTCATGTATCCGGCGGATGGTCGCAAAGGCTATGGGGAAGGGCGCTTGCGTTTAGTCTATGAAGCCAACCCAATCGCTTTTTTAATTGAGCAAGCTGGTGGCGGGGCCACAGAAGGCCATGAACGGATTATGGCCATTCAGCCAAGCTCTATTCATCAACGCATTCCTTTCACATTCGGATCGATCAAAATGGTGGAACGCTATGAGCGTTATCATACAGATCCAGATCGTGTTTCCGATCACGCGCCTTTATTTGGATCGCGGTCTATTTTTCGCTGAGGGTTAAGCCATGTCTAAAAAACACCCGATCATTTCTATAACCGGTTCGTCCGGGGCGGGCACCACCACGGTGCAATCTACTTTTGCGCAAATATTTCGTCGTGAAAAAGTCAAGGCTGCCTTTGTAGAAGGTGATGCGTTTCATCGTTATGACCGCGTCGAGATGAAGCGGGCCATGAAGGCCCATTCAGAAAATGGCAATGAACATTTCAGCCATTTTGGTCCCGATGCCAATTTGCTGGTGGAGTTGGAAGAGCTGTTCAAATCTTATGGAGAAACCGGCACCGGCAAGGTGCGCCACTATGTGCATAGTCAGGATGAGGCCGAAAAATATGGGGCGGACCCCGGTTGCTTCACCGAATGGGAAGATGTGCCGGAAGACACGGATTTGCTTTTTTATGAGGGTTTGCACGGGGCGGTGGAGGCAAATGGGGTTGATGTTGCTCAACATGCGGATTTGAAAATCGGCGTGGTGCCAGTGATAAATCTGGAATGGATTCAAAAAATTCACCGGGATCAAAATTCGCGCGGCTATTCAACCGGAGTTATTACCGATACGATTTTGCGTCGCATGCCCGATTATGTGCATTATATTTGCCCGCAATTTTCGCGTACGGACATAAATTTCCAACGGGTGCCGATGGTCGATACTTCGAATCCGTTTATCGCCCGTACTATTCCAAGCCCGGATGAATCTATGGTGGTCATCCGTTTTGCCAATCCTTACGGCATTGATTTTCCCTATCTGCAATCCATGCTCAAGGATAGTTTCATGTCGCGCGCCAATTCTATTGTCATTCCCGGCAATAAGATGGAATTGGCCATGCAATTAATCTTTACCCCCATGGTACATCGACTGCTCGATCAAAAAAAACGCGCCAAATAGGAACCGACCATGAATCAAACACACAAAACAGCAGAACAAGTCAGCGTTAAAGACATGGCCAATGCCATACGGGCTTTGTCTATGGATGCGGTGCAAAAGGCCAATAGTGGCCATCCGGGCATGCCCATGGGCATGGCTGATGTGGCAACCGTGCTGTTTTCTGAATTTATGAAGTTTGATTCTGAAGCCCCTGATTGGCCGGACCGTGATCGGTTTATTCTATCGGCTGGCCACGGGTCTATGTTGCTCTATTCTTTGCTCTATCTTACGGGCTATCCGGATTTCACCCTTGAAGACATCAAAAATTTTCGCCAGTTGGGCGCCAAAACTGCAGGGCACCCGGAATATGGGCATGCGCCGGGTATTGAAACCACCACCGGACCGCTCGGCCAAGGCATCACCAATGGGGTCGGCATGGCACTGGGCGAGCGCTTGATGAATGCACGGCTTGGTGACGGGTTGGTGGATCATTATACCTATGTGATTGCCGGAGATGGCTGCTTGATGGAAGGGATATCCCATGAGGCTATAGATTTTGCAGGCAATCTTGGTCTGGCCAAGCTGATTGTGCTATGGGATGATAATGCCATCACCATTGATGGCGACACGGCCCTCTCCACCAAAACCGACCAGCTAAAACGGTTTGAAGCCGCCGGGTGGGATTGTCAGGCCATTGATGGTCATGATCCGGCGGCTATACGCAGTGCGCTTAAAAAAGCACAGAAATCTGATACGCCATCGCTGATTGCCTGTAAAACCATTATTGGTTTTGGGGCCCCCAATAAGCAAGGCACATCGGCCACCCATGGCGCCCCCTTGGGGGAAGAAGAGATTGCTGCCGCGCGAGATTTTCTTAACTGGCCTTATAAACCTTTTGAAATACCGGAAGCCATTTTGCAGGCATGGCGCGCGGTGGGCGCACGTCATCGCGACACTCGCGAGGCATGGCAGGCGCAGGCGGGCGCGAATAAGAAGTTCAACGCCGATATTAGTGGCCTTGATGACGCCGTAGGGCGGTTGAAAAAACAATGGGCGAGCGAAAAACCCAAAAATGCCACCCGCAAATCTTCCAAGCTGGTGCTGGATGCGTTGACCCCGGCGGTGCCAAGCATGCTCGGCGGATCGGCAGATCTCACCGGTTCCAACCTTACCAAAGCCGATGGCCAAGAGCCTGTTAGCGCCGGTAACTTCAAGGGGTCCTATATTTATTACGGGGTGCGCGAACATGGTATGGCGGCGGCCATGAATGGTCTCGCCTTGCACGGGCCTTTCATCCCCTATGGGGGTACTTTTTTGGTGTTCACCGATTATTGCCGCCCAGCCATTCGCATGTCAGCGCTGATGGAGCAGCGGGTGATCTATGTGATGACCCATGATTCAATTGGCTTGGGGGAAGATGGTCCTACCCATCAACCGATCGAACATATTGCCAGCTTACGGGCGATGCCCAATGTCAATGTGTTTCGCCCAGCCGATGCTATTGAGACATTGGAGGCATGGGAATGCGCAATCAAAGCAGAAAAAACCCCTTCTATTCTATGTCTCTCGCGCCAAGGCCTGCCCGCGATACGAGATGATGCGGGTGAAAATAAAGTGGCCAAGGGGGGCTATGTGTTGCGCGAAGCCGAAGGAGGGCGCGACCTCACCATCCTTGCCACCGGTTCCGAAGTTTCCCTGGCGCTCGAAGCTGTCGAGGCTTTGCAAAAAGATGGCATTAAAGCAGCGCTTATTTCCATGCCCTGTTTTGAATTGTTCGCAGCGCAATCAACAGACTATCAGCAACGCGTTCTCGGTAACGCGCCAAGAGTAGCAGTGGAAGCCGGGATTGGGCAAGGCTGGGAGCGCTGGATTGGCGACAAGGGGGCTTTTATCGGCATGACCGGTTTTGGCGCTTCGGGGCCGGCACCGGAGGTTTACAAGCATTTTGCCATCACCAAAGAGAATATCGTCAGTACCAGCCGCAAGCTGGTGAAAGCATAGCACCAAGAGTGGAGACAAATTATGGCACGGATTAGTTTACGCCAATTACTCGATCACGCCGCTGAGCATGATTATGGGGTGCCGGCTTTTAATATCAATAATATGGAGCAAGTGCTGGCGATTATGGAAGCCGCCCAAGCCAAGGATGCGCCGGTTATTTTGCAGGCCTCGCGCGGGGCGCGGTCTTATGCGGGCGACATTATGTTAGGAAAAATGGTTGAAGCGGCTGAGGCCATGTTTCCCAACATTCCCATCTGTCTGCATCAAGATCATGGCAATAATGGCGCTACCTGTTTTTCCGCTATTCAGGCAGGGTTTACCTCGGTGATGATGGATGGGTCTTTGGAGGCCGACGCCAAAACCCCTGCTTCTTATGAATATAATCGGGACATCACCCAATTTGTCACCAATGTGGCCCATGATGTGGGGGTCTCTGTGGAAGGAGAGTTGGGTTGTTTGGGATCTCTCGAGACCGGTGAGGGCGAAGCAGAAGATGGCCATGGTTTTGAAGGGAAGCTTTCCAAAGACCAGCTTTTGACAGACCCAGATCAGGCCGCGAATTTTGTCAGCGATACAAAAGTTGATGCATTAGCGATTGCCATGGGAACCAGCCACGGAGCGTATAAGTTTTCGCGCAAGCCCGATGGGGATATTCTGGCCATGGATGTGGTCGAAGCCATCCATAAGCGCTTACCGGAAACTCATTTGGTGATGCATGGCTCCTCATCTGTGCCACAGGAATTGCAAGATATTTTCAACCAATATGGCGGTGAAATGCCCCAGACTTATGGGGTGCCTGTTGAGGAAATTGTCAAAGGCATAAAATTTGGTGTGCGGAAGGTGAATATCGACACCGATTGCCGTCTCGCCATTGCCGGACAGATGCGCAAAGTAGCGCAAGAAAACAAGGCCGAGTTTGATCCACGCAAATTTTTCAAACCGGCCACCGCTGCCATGCGACAGCTTTGCGAAGACCGCTATGAACAATTTCGTACTGCTGGCAAGGCCTCAAAAATCAAAATCATCCCCATTGCCGATATGGCCAAGCGCTATAAGGCTGGTGAACTAGAGCCAAAAATCAGCCCTTAACAAAGAGATAGGGGTCACCGTCAACCCGAACAATCTGACGGAAATGAACTGAAAGGAACAAGACCATGAGCGCCAAGAAATATGACGCTGGAGTGAAGGATTATCGGGAGAATTATTGGACCCCGAATTATGAGCCGAAGGACACGGATCTTTTGGCCTGCTTCAAAATAACCCCGCAAGAAGGGGTGCCGAAAGAAGAAGCCGCCGCCGCTGTTGCTGCGGAGAGCTCAACCGGCACCTGGACCACAGTATGGACCGACCTGTTGACTGATATGGAATATTATAAAGGCCGGGCCTATCGCATCGAAGATGTGCCGGGGGATGATAGCTGTTTTTATGCATTTATCGCCTATCCGCTGGACCTGTTTGAGGAAGGCTCAATCGTCAATGTCTTAACCTCTTTGGTGGGCAATGTGTTCGGCTTTAAAGCTTTGCGCGCCTTGAGGCTAGAAGATATTCGTTTTCCGGTTGCCTATGTGATGACCTGTGGCGGGCCGCCCAACGGTATTCAAGTTGAGCGCGATAAGATGAATAAATATGGGCGCCCGATGTTGGGGTGTACCATCAAGCCCAAGCTTGGCCTGTCTGCTAAAAATTATGGCCGGGCGGTTTATGAATGTCTGCGCGGCGGGCTCGATTTTACCAAGGATGATGAGAATGTTAATTCACAACCCTTCATGCGTTGGCGAAATCGCTTTGAAAGTGTGATGGAGGCAGTAAACCAAGCCGAGACCGAAACGGGCGAACGCAAGGGCCATTATCTCAATGTGACCGCGGGCACGGTGGAAGAAATGTATAAGCGGGCGGAGTTTGCCAAAGAGTTGGGCTCACGCATCATCATGCATGATTTCTTCACCGCTGGTTTTACCGCCAACACGTCTTTGGCAAATTGGTGCCGGGATAATGGCATGTTGTTGCATATTCACCGGGCAATGCATGCGGTGGTTGACCGTAACCCCTATCATGGCATCCATTTCCGGGTACTGACTAAATGTCTGCGTCTGTCCGGCGGCGATCACCTGCACTCGGGCACTGTCGTGGGCAAGTTGGAGGGGGACCGCGAGGCCACTCTGGGCTGGATCGATTTGATGCGCGAGAGTTTTGTGCCGGAAAATCGCAAACGTGGTATCTTTTTTGATCAGGACTTTGCCCATATGCCAGGCGTGATGCCGGTTGCTTCTGGTGGTATTCATGTTTGGCACATGCCGGCCTTGGTTTCGATCTTTGGTGATGATGCGGTGTTGCAATTTGGTGGCGGCACGCTGGGGCATCCTTGGGGGAATGCGGCTGGTGCTGCGGCCAACCGGGTGGCGGCAGAAGCTTGCGTGAAAGCCCGCAATGAAGGTCGTTATCTGGAAAAAGAATCCCGCGATATTCTTACAGAAGCCGCCAAACATTCGCCAGAACTGGCGATTGCCATGGAAACTTGGAAAGAAATTAAGTTCGAGTTTGATGTGGTCGATAAGCTTGATGCTGCCAGCTAGAAAAAGTGAATTGCAAAAAGGAAATTACCATGACTGAAGTACAGGAATATAAATCGCGGCTGAATGATAGGGCGTCAAAAAAGTTTGAAACCTTTTCCTATCTGCCACCTATGGACGAAAACGATATTCGCAAACAAATAAGCTATATGGTCGAAAAAGGGTGGAACCCTGCGGTCGAGCATGTGGAGCCCGCCCGGGCCAGTTGCGATTATTGGTATATGTGGAAACTGCCTCTTTTTGGCGAAAAAAATGTCGACAAGATCATGGAGGCGCTGAACGATTGCAAAAGTGCCCATCCGAGCGATCATGTGCGTATTGTCGGCTATGACAATGGGCGGCAAACCCGTGGTCAGGCCATGGTTGTATTTCGCGGCGATTAGAGGTCTGCTAGGCTACCCCCCATTCAAACCAATCGGAGTATTTCATGTCACCCATAAAGATTTCACCCTCTATTCTTTCTGCCGATTTTGCAAAATTGGGGGAAGAAGTGCGCGCCATTGATGAGGCCGGGTGCGATTGGGTGCATGTAGATGTGATGGACGGTCATTATGTGCCGAATATCACTATTGGACCGGATGTGGTGAAAGCCTTGCGGCCGCACACCAAGAAAATACTGGATGTGCATTTAATGATTGCGCCGTGTGACCCCTATTTGGAGGCCTTCGCCGAGGCTGGTTCGGACATTATCACTGTTCATGCAGAGGCGGGGCCTCATCTTGACCGCTCACTCCAAGCAATCCGTGACTTGGGCAAAAAAGCGGGGGTATCTTTAAATCCGTCCACCCCTGAAACCGTATTGGAATATGTGTTGGATCGCCTTGATCTGATTTTGGTGATGTCGGTTAATCCCGGTTTTGGGGGACAAAGCTTTATTTCTTCCCAGATTGATAAGATCGCCCGGATCAAAAAAATGATCGGGGATCGGGAGATCGAGATTGAGGTGGATGGGGGGGTAAACCCGAAAACCGCCGGGGCAGTGGCGGCCGCGGGGGCAACAGCCCTTGTTGCTGGTTCCGGCGTGTTCAAAGGGGGGCGCTATGCGGAAAATATCAAAGCCATTCGGGCCGCCGCGGCAGCGGGCTTGTCAGAAAAATAATGTCTATTAAAGCCTTCAAAGCGATCATTTTTGATCTTGATGGCACCCTTGTGGATAGTGCGCCGGATATTACGGTGGCTTTAAACCAGCTTTTGGCTGAGAGCAATCTTGCACCCTATGATTTGGACGCGGTTCGTTTGATGATCGGGGCGGGGGTGAAAAAACTTGTGGAGAGAGCCTTTAGGGGGCGGGATTTTATGTTGCCCCCAGAGACGCTGATACAAAAAACCGATCACATGATCGATCTTTATAGCCATAGGCCCGCGCGGCAGACACGGGCCTTTGCTGGCGCTGATAGCCTATTGACCAGGTTGCACCAGCGCGGCGTCAAAATTGCCTTATGCACCAACAAACCTTACGCCATTACCCTGTCGGTATTAGCCGCTTTTGGCTGGGATCGCCTGTTTGAGGCGGTGATAGGGGGGGATAGTGCGGCGGCGCGCAAGCCGGACCCTGCACCGCTGAAGCTGGCATTGGATAGAATGAAAATCAGCGCTCAAGAATGTTTAATGGTCGGCGATAGCGCTGCGGATGTGAAAGCGGCTCAAGCCTTGGGTATGAAATGTTTTCTTTTGCGCCACGGCTATAGCAAAACGCCTGTTGATGATTTGGGGGCTGATCAGGTTTTTGATGGGCTAGAGGGCGTTCATTCCTCCTTGCTTGGGGAAAGTGAGGCGGTGTAATGGCCGCGTTGCGCGCAATAATTTTTGATGTGGATGGCACGCTGGCGGATACGGAAGAATTGCACCGCTGGGCGTTTAATAAAGCCTTTGCAGAGGCGGGGCTTGATTGGCATTGGTCCAAGGCGCTTTATGGGGTGTTGTTGGGGGTTACCGGCGGCAAGGAAAGGATAGCGCATTTTATGCGCGATCATTTACATGAGGACCCTGGGGGGCTGGATATTCCGGCCCTTCATAAAAACAAGACCGCGCATTATAAAAGGGCCATGGGGCGGGGGGATTTGCCCTTACGCCCGGGGATAGAGCGCCTGATTGGTGAAGCACGAGACCATAATATTCTTTGCACTATCGCTACCACCACCAGCCCGGCCAATGTGATTGCCCTTGTCGAAGCCTGTTTTGAGGATAGGATAGAGGATATTTTCCCGGTTATTGCTGCGGGGGATATGGTCGACCACAAAAAACCAGCTGCTGATGTCTATCAATTGGCTTTGGAGCAATTAAACCTGCCACCTGCCCAATGCATCGCTTTGGAAGATTCTAGAAATGGCCTTTTGTCAGCCAAGGGGGCAGGGCTTTCATGCCTTATCACTAAAAATGAATATACAAAGGGGCAGGATTTCTCTGAGGCCGCAGCGGTGCTATCTGATTTGGGAAGCCTCGATGCGCCTGCCCGTTGCTATCGCGGCCCGCTCTTGCCAGAAGGCCATGTGAATATTGCATATTTGCAAAACCTTCTGGTGGCCTCTTTGAAATGAGCGATGACAATCTCTATCTAAATAATAATGGGATAAGGCGCGCCGGAAAGGCAGGAAAACATGGAACTGATACAAAGGTTGCGGGGAATAGCCGAAAAGAGTGAGAGTTATTTTCAACAATTCCTCGCCAAGGAAGATTTGGCCCGGATCGATAAATTGGCCGAAATGGCACGCCAGTTGGATGATAAGGAAAGCTTTTTAAAAGAGGGGCTCTATATTGGCTGGACCCAGAACGATATGCGCACCCATGAATTAAAAGACGAAATAGTGCCCTTGTTGGAAAGCCTATGGTGCTATTATGACCCTGAGAGCAAAGCGGATGAGCAAGCGGTCCTCAAAGCCTGGGAGGCTTTTGAAGAAAAGCGGATGAAAACGCTCATTCATTGCCTCTAGGGAACCATGCCTCTCGCGATAATTTTACCGCAACCAATAAAAACCCCGCCTAAGCGGGGTTTTGACTAGGTGATAGAGTCGAACCCGTTCAATCAGCAAATTTCGTCATTGGCACAATAGAGATTATAGAGGGTCTCCATCACCGCTGTGACATCCTTGTTTCCTAAGGAGTAATAAACCGACTGGGCCTCGCGTCGGGTCGTTACGATGCGCTCCCGTCGCAAAATAGCCAAATGCTGGGATAGGGCCGATTGGCTGAGTTGGATATTGTCGAGCAATTCACTAACCGATTTTTCACCACCGGCAAGCTGACAAAGAATGATCAGTCTCGTCTCATTGGCCATGGACTTCAAAAGAGTGGAGGCGCGCGCAGCATTTTGCTGCATATCGCTAATATCCATAGTTTCACTAAATGCCATGACGATTACTCACTTCTCTTGTCTGCGCGGTGGTCAGCAATGGGCCAGAGCGCTTCTATTCAGCGCCGCAACCGGCAAACCCGTCCGCTTCCATTTTGGCTTCATATTTGGGTGCCACATCCGCACCGGGGGTCAGATTGCCTTTTACAGCATCCCAGTCTTCGGGCTTAATCTCGACCATCCAGGCGCTATAGG
>JALWRV010000402.1 GCA_027080545.1 Parvularculaceae bacterium | reverse complement strand
TCGGCGATGTCCTGCTCGTTCATCATCACACTCCATCGCTGATCGATATTGCGATAAAGATCATGCTCTTCATAGATGATGGAATTAAACTGACCTTCCGAACGCACCGAGGTGAGGGTGAAGGGTGTGGTGCGCAATGGTACCGGATTTGATGGGGGTATGGAAAAGCGGGCCTTGCCATTGGCGGTGGGAAAAAATGGTTGATGTAAAATTCGATGGGGAATTGAAAATTCCCGTTTGGTCTTATCAATATCTGACAGCCTATCCATACCCGGTATCAAAGCGGCAATCGCTTCGCGGGCGGTGTTATGGTTTTTGAACTGTTGAAAATCAATGGAACAATCAGGCAAAAGCGCAGCGGCAAAATCACTTAAAATATGGGTTTCCGGTCGCACATTGGTCAATCGATTAAGCCCTCCATCGGAAAGGCGCACAAAGTTAAACATGGATTCTTGGGTTGTCAGTTGCCATTCCTCGTCCCGGGCCGTGACCGGCAGAATCAGACATTCTTCTTGTCCTTCGCCAAACAGATGAGAATGGTTGAGGCTGGTGGTCAGGCACAAACGAAAAGGAATGGCCCCCAACGCTTTTTCCGCCCAGCCCGTTGCCGGAGCGGCGGAAAGCAAATTGCCCCCCATCAAAAGACACACATCCATTTCCCCGGCCGCTGCCTTGTCGAGACAGGCCATGGTATCAAGCCCCGGCGTTTGGGGCAGGGATAGGCCATAATAGGCGGCAAGTTTTTCGGTTAGTTGCGTCGGCAGGCCGGGCTTGACCCCAACCGTTCCTATGCCTTGTACATTCGAATGTCCCCGTAATGGCAATAAGCCCGCCCCCGGTTTGCCAATTTGGCCACGCATTAAGGCCAATTGCGCGATGGCTTCAACCGTGTCGGTACCCGTTTGATGGTGGGTAATGCCCATGCCCCAAGCAAAAACCACGCGCTCCGCCTTGCTATATATATCATTGATGCGCGTGATTTCTTCGCGTTCAAGCCCGCATCCGGCGAGCAATAGAGACCATGATTGATCTTCGAGCCATTGGGTAAAATCATCGACATTGTCGCAATAGGTTTTCAAAAAGGCCGTGTCGGTCAAATTACGCTCATGTAAATCTTTGGCCATGGCGCTAAACAGGGCGAGGTCGCTGCCAATATGGGGTTGGACATAGGTAGAGGCGATGGGGCTTCCCCCAGCGAGCATGGAGCGCGGATTTTTTGGCAAGGCAAATTTCACCAACCCTGCTTCTTTGATCGGGTTGATCACGACCACATCCCCCCCTCGGTCACGACAGGCTTTCAAGGCCTGCACGAAACGCGGATGGTTAGAGGCCGGATTGGCACCAATAACAAAAATCAAATCTGTTTGGTTTAAATCTTCTAGGCTGATGGTCGCGGTGCCCGTACCGATAATATTGCTCAACCCCACACCAGAAGCCTGATGGCATAGATAAGAACAATTATGCACATTATTGGTTCCATAGGCGCGGGCAATCAATTGCAATAAAAAGGCGGCCTCGTTAGAAGAGCGGCCGGAGGCATAAAAAAAGCTGCGATTTGGACGGGCTTCGCTAAATTTTCCAACCGCAAGCTTTATGGCCGCATCCCATTCAAGGGGGGTAAAATGTTGGCTGCCAGCGGCACGCCAAAGGGGCGTATTGAGGCGGCCAAGCCGTTCTAACTCTCTGGCGCTGAGGGCTTGAAAATCCTTTAACCCATGAGAAAAAATTTCCAAAGGGATTGCAGGCTGTATATCGCTTGATTGGGCCTGTACGCTCTTGTTGCAGACAGCGGGGAATTCTCCCAGCTCATTGGTCATTCCCCCTTTTTGTCCACCCATGCCATAGGCGCAGGCTTTGCACGTGTTTTTGGACCGAAGCGCTCTGGTCGCCCGACCGATGCCGATAGAGCCTATTTTCTCCAGCGTATAGAGAATTTTCTTCGCCCCGCCGCCGACAATGTGCTGGTTCTTATTCAGGCCCATGAATAGTCTTTCGATCAGCTAGGATCTCGAACTTTATGATAAATCGGATTTACAAGCAAAGGCGCGAAAATAAAACCCGCCTGTAAAAGGCGGGTTTCAAAAAGCACCAAAATTGACTTTGCTCTCAGGCCAAGCTTACAGACCGAAATTGCCGAATTTCTTGTTAAATTGCGATACCCGCCCCTTGTCCTGCAATTTTTGCGGGCCACCGGTCCAAGCAGGGTGGGAGGTCGGGTCAATATCGAGATTCAAAGTGTCGCCCGGCTTGCCATAGGTGGAGCGGGTCTCGAATGTTTCGCCATTGGTCATGACCACTTTGATCATGTGATAATCAGGATGAATGTCTTTTTTCATGGGGGGTTCCCCTTAATTTCTAAGTGAACGGGGGTGATAAGCGGGTCGCCTTGTGAAATCAACCCAAAAATCGCCTAAAATGACCGGAAAATAAGCGATCTGCCCGGCCAAAGGGGGCCCAATCACGGGGTTTGGGGCTTTTAACCGTGGCCGTCTCGGCCTAATATCGGGGTGGGGCGCTTAATTGTCGGGGTTTTAGGGTATGAAAATGCGTCATTGGTTCGTCAGTTTCGGTCTCGTTTTACTGTTTGGTGCTGGGGTCGGGGCCCTGTCTTGGCGGCTCAACATGCTAGGGGGTTTGGGGGATGGCCCCGCCAGCCAATGTGAGGCCGTGGTCGGGGTGCCGGGTCCTGAAGACATGCAATATGACCCCCGGTCGAAGCGAACCTATATCACCTCTTTTGATCGCACGGCTATTGTTAAGGGAGCGTCTGCTAAGGGAACTTCTGTTCGGGGGGCGATTTTGGGCTTCGATATGCAAGACCCGTTGCTTGATGCCAATTGGCGAGATCGCACGGGCGGAGTGCCGGAAAAATTCGAACCAATAGGC
>JALWRV010000401.1 GCA_027080545.1 Parvularculaceae bacterium | reverse complement strand
TGCCATTGGTCGCCCTCTTATTGAGCGCGGTGCGATTGCCCGTGAGGACATGTCCATGCAAAAAATCAGAGAATGGTTGGAGCAGGCAACGCCGGAAGAGGCGTCCAGTTTGCGTTATATGAACCGGTCCTTTGTTTTTTTTCGCAAACTTGATGAGTTGCCAGACCCGGCATTGGGGCCTCTTGGGGCGGGAGGTACACAGCTGACCCCTGAGGCCAGCATTGCCATTGATCGCCATTTCTACCCGCTGGGCATGCCGGTTTTGATATTGTTTGAGGATGAGCAAGGCGGGAAGAGCGAGGCGCGCTTGATGATCGCGCAAGATAGTGGCGGGGCCATAAAGGGAGCGGTGCGGGGGGACTTGTTTTTAGGCGCAGGACCGGAAGCTGGCGCGCGGGCGGGAGAATTTAATCGCCAAGGCGTGTTAATCGCCCTTGTGCCGCGACAGGTTTTTCAAACGGAAGGGGGCGGTGATGAGTAAGAAACGCCGCCTGCGCCCGGAAGAAAAAGATAT
The DNA here is from genome assembly GCA_027080545.1 of Parvularculaceae bacterium. Classification (GTDB taxonomy): domain Bacteria; phylum Pseudomonadota; class Alphaproteobacteria; order Caulobacterales; family Parvularculaceae; genus S012-90. The sequence continues at coordinate 2,378 of JALWRV010000401.1, read as the reverse complement.
TTGGCGCAAGGTCATTCGCGATGTGAAGCCATTGGGGCCTGTGGAAGAAGGGGAGAGACTGGATAGGAGCGCTCATCGTTTGGCCCAAAGTTTAGAGATGCCCGCGGACAAAAAGGGGGCAAGGGCACCGCGTATTTTGCTAGGCCGGGAAAAACCGAAGGCCTTTGCGAATAGTAAGGGGGTGCAGAAATTAAGCGCAGCAGGGGATCCAAAAACATTCAAGCGCATGGCCAGAGAGCGGGCTTCCATAGAGGCTATTTGCGACCTACACGGATTAACGCAAGACCAAGCGTTCGGGGAATTAAAAATGTTCTTTGCCCGCTGTCGTGATCGCGGGATGCGCCATGTGTTGATCATTACCGGCAAGGGGCCAGCCATTGGGCGCGAAAACGTGCATTATCATGGGGGGCGCGGGATATTGCGATTTCGGTTTTTGCAATGGGCAGAAGAGCAGTTTCGCAGCGATATAAGTGCGATGCGGCCTGCGCAACCCAAGCATGGGGGTGCGGGGGCTTTTTATGTGACCCTGAAGCGCAAGGCAAAGCCAACAGGTGGCGCCCGAGGGTTTTTTACTCAATAGCAGGCTGTTAAGCGAAATAGTGGTAGGCGGAAAAGCCGATAGCGGTGAGGGCAGCAAGAATGGCGGCGCCAGCGGCAAACGCTTTCCAACTCCAGCGATGGGAGGGGGTGGGCATGACCACGTCCATTTTTACATCCGTACCGAAGCCACCAAGAAGCCGCGTGTTCCAATTACGTCCCGGCAGATGGCATTTGGTGAGGATGGTTTTGAATTTTTTTCGGGCTTCCGGTTCATTGGGAACCTCGACCTCAAGGATGACCGGTAAGCGATCCGGTCTCTTGTTCAAAACGATGGGGGTATAGGCGAGCTTGGCGCGGTTCAGCTCGTCGGTGATTTCGTCAATGTCGAGGACGCCTTTGCCGCGCGTGTCGAGCTTGATCAAAAAGCGAGCATAATCATGCTCGGCCTTGTCGCCCTCTTTTATAAATCGCTGAAAGGCTCTGTTGACCTTGCGCATCCAAATATCTTGTTGGCCAAGGACGCCGATGACCGGTTTTGCGGCGCGGGTTTTCTCACCGATGCGGCTTAACACCAAAAAGCGCGAGGCCATTTTCGTGTTGCCTTCGAGATGGTCGTCAAGCAGCACATATTCGGACGAAGAGGGGTCAGCCAGACCATTGCCCATGGTTTGACGGCCCATGGTCGCCACATCTCGTGGCAGCAAAACACCGATAAGCGGCTTAGCGTGCGCGGCGGCGCGCATGCCGGAGAGGCGACGCACGGTGGAATCGCTGTCGTCAATGGCGGTATAGATCATGCGATCCTGATCAAGCCCCTCAAGGGCCTTGTTGAGAATGGTGCGATAAGGGTCTTCATTGTCAGCCAAGCGCTGAATATCAATGCCTTGAGCCTCATAGCCATGAAGGGCTGCTTGGCAGCGCTCTAGGGCATCGGCAGAGGCATAGATGACCCCAACGCGTCGGCGCAGGGTTTCCTGCATTTCCAGATTGCGCGGCAAGGCCCCCACATGGGACGCGCTTTTATGAGAAGAGGGAAAGGCGCTTTCGCCAAGCTCATAGATCGAGACCGAGGGAACGGCGAGGACATAATCATCATCATCGCGCATTTCCGCTTCAATATAATAATCTTTGAAATCGATCAGGGCTTCGAGGGTGAGCTTGTCATATTTACCGCGATCATCTTCCAGAGGCACCAGCCCAAAGGCGGCCCGGTGGGAGATCAAGGAGGCCAAGGTGGAGGCTGTATCGCGCCTTGGAGAGAGCTTGAGCGGTAGTGGGTCAGTCTGTTTCATATCCGAAACAGTACTTGATTTTCCATGCCTTAGCTCGCGCCGAGCATATTTTTCAGACAAAATCTGTGCGACCTTGAAGCCAAGGCCGTGCTCTTCATCTTGATAGGCAATAAAACCGTCTGACATGGTTAACCCGCCATTTCCCCTGATCTGTGAGGGTCAGTTTATCAGCAGATTAACCATTTCGCTACCTTAAAAGCACGGCCGCTTGGGGGCCGATCCGGACGGCATGGGGCCAACAGGGGCGCGGGGCCGCCAATGGGCTGAAATTTGAGGATAATCCCCAAAGAAAGAGGGAAATGGAGAGCGGCAATAAAGGGGCTACCCCGCCATCAATGAGGGTTTCCCTTAAAGATGATGGGCGGGATCTTGGGAGAAAACCTTAAGCGATGCCTAGGCGACCTGTTCGTCAGAAGAGGCCAGCGTGTTCACTAGCTTTAATATTTGCTTGCGCGCCGCTGAATTTTCGATCTGCTCGAAAGCGGTTGTCAGCTTGATTGTCTGCTTATTGAGAGGCTTGTTGGTCATGACAGGGGTGGCCGGATC
>JALWRV010000400.1 GCA_027080545.1 Parvularculaceae bacterium | reverse complement strand
CCAATATTTTGCGCCGGTCCGGGTGGGATAGGGCTTTGAAGAGTGTATTTACCATAATTGCTAATTAGCAATTTAGCTAATTAAAGTCAAGTAGGGGAGATTATTGAGAAAAATGCTGAGTGTGAGAGCGACAAGCGCGCGCCTAAGCGCGGTGGATGAATAAAGGGCAAGCGATATAAAGGTGGCAAGGGTGAGGTTTATTCACCGACAAATTGATCGTTTTTGCCATCATCCCGTACCACAAAGGGCTTGCCATCTTCTAGCCGGAAGAAGGCTTCCATTTCTTCACGGGTGAAGGGGCGCGAGCCAAGGCGACCGAGAATAGCGATCTGATGGCCGGTTTCATCCACTGCCCGATCGCGATCAAGTCCTTTGGAGAGCGCCAAGGCTGGCTTTTTGGTTTTGCGCCAAGCAATGAGCTCCGGTTTTGGTTCTGGAGAGAAACCATAGAAATTGGGTTGGCTTTCCGGGCTGGTCAATTGCAAGAGCTTAAAGCCATTGCGGCCATCAGCCACATAGGCGAACAGCGACGCGTTGGTGGTGGCCACAATCACATCGCGGGCATCATTTAATTGACCATCAAAAGTGACCTTCTGATAGATTTTGGGCTGCTGAGCTTTTTTAATGTCGACAATGATCAACCCTTCTGGGCCGGCGGCTACATAGGCATAGGTGCGCGCCAGATAGAGTTTATGAGGGTCACGCATGGGGATGAAGGCGCCGGGGACTTTTTTCGGTGCGGCCATCTCGGTTATATCATAGACGTGCAGCCCATCACCTGCGGTGACGAATAGGTAGCGGAACTGCACGGCGGTAGCACGGGCATCGGCCAGGGGCAGGGTGGTCACATAGCGCGGGCTTAAGGGCTTATCGAGGTCGACCACGACCACGCCTTTCGGGGTGGTGATATAGGCCATGTAGCCAGCCAAGGTGATATGGCGGGCCCCATCAAGCACATGGTTTTCATTCCATGTGACGGCCCGTTTCAGGAAATTATTGGTTGGGTTCCGGTCTCCTAGGGTGAGGATATCCACCAGATAAAGCCCCTCCACAGAATCGGTGACCACGGCGTAGGAAAGATCGGGTGCATGGGTTGCTCCTGATTATCCTCACGGATTTGTGCGGTATTTTTCAACGGGTTGACCGGTTGATTGGTGGCTAGCGCCATGCAGGTGGCATTTTTTGATTTGACTTGGGTGTTATGGCCCAGAGGAGAGAAGGGGCCGGAAAGGATGCGTTCTGAAAAGCCCTTATTGGCAATGGAGGCCACATCATAGACCCTAAACCCGCCTCTGCCTTCGGCGAGATACATATATTCACCGCGTAATTGCAGACAGTTTACATCCCCCGCGCCGCGCTGGCGCACATTGGCAATTTCTTCCAGCGCCCCGGTTTCGCCATCGAAGAACCCGCCTTTGCCGAAGGTTTTGCCGCGGGTCCAGCTTTTTAACTCGCGCTTGTTGCGCTCTACATGAGCCTTATAATAGTCTGGATAGGCCATTTTATGGAGATAGGAGCCAAACACTGCTTGGGGTTCGTCCCATTCGGTAACGCGGATGGCTTCAAACCCATCTTCCGTACCGACCCAGCTATGCAAGCCCACAAAATTGACGAAATTGGTCCCTAACAACATCAGCTGGGCCATGATCGCATTATTGTCGCCCTCATCGGATAGATGGCAATCGGTACAGGTTTTGGTTTCGGTGGTGCGGACCGTGTGCGGGAAATGGGGGGCGAAGGCTTGGGAAGAAAAACCGGCAGCAGAAACTGGCGGTTGCTGCACATAGATGCGCTCACGATTGATGTTGGTGGAGGTCAAGACCAAAGCCGAAGAAGAGCGCACCGGTGCGATGATATTGTTCTTGGTGGTTTGGTGTTTGCCCAACTGGAACATCTGATCTCGTGCCACTTGCGGATTATAGGTGGCATAGTTTCTGGTGGTCTCACCCTCATATTTATGAGCGCTAGCTTTCCAATTGGCTTCGATAGGCAAATGGCAGCCACCGCATGAGGTGGTCCAAGACAGGTGACAGGTAAAGCATGCCATCTCGTCATCATCATGGGCGAGATTTTCTTCTTTCACGCCGGGGCCCCACAAGAAGCCATTGGTCTGGCTGCGCACATTGGACATGAGTTTGGCGCGGGCGGCTTTTTCATTATAGCGCGCATTGCCCGGTGTGACCGTGTCTTTGACGAGGCTCATTTCCCATTCCAAAGTCGGGTCTATGATGGAACGTTGAATTAAGACGGTGCGCCCATCACGTTCGACCCATTCAAAGCGACGTTTACCATCAGGGTTGCGCAAGCCGGTCAAATCAAATCCTTCAGGGCTGGCAGCCACATTAGAGGTGCGCAAGGTCGGATAGTTTTTCGCAGTGCCGTGGCAATCCTTACAGGCAATTTCGACCGCATTGGCCACTTCCCCGTGAATGAATCCATTGCCATGACTGTCGCGGGCGAAGTGGCAATCAGCGCATTGCATACCTTTTTCCGCATGGATGGACATCATATGTACCGTCTTGCCGGGATTGGTGCCGATATCGACAAATTTACCTTCCCCGTCCTTGCGCCATTTTTCCGGATCATCATTGTCAACAATATTGCCCTCGGCATCGAGCAGATTTCCATCGCGGTCGCGCTTGAAAATAGCCCGGAAATTCCACCCATGGCCGTGATAATCGGCAAATTGCGTATGTTTCAAATCTTTGTTGAGATCATAAACATTGCGGACAAACTCAGGATCAGCCCATTTACCCCGGGGGGAGGCACCTTCGGGGTTGCGGTCCAGCACTTTGCGTTGTTCTTCAATGGTGGGATATTTTTGCTCTTTCGGCCAAAGCGCATCAGCATCGGATTCATAATCCCACATGGTGTAACCAAGATAGGTGTTGAGGA
>JALWRV010000399.1 GCA_027080545.1 Parvularculaceae bacterium | reverse complement strand
TGTTGTTCTTATATGTGGGCTGATTTGTTGCTTTATCAGTCTTGAAATTTTCCGACTCCATACAGGGTCCCAAAATTTTTGATTATTTTACCACAAATCAATGGGTTAGGTGCGATTTACCCCCTATTTATCTGCCCCCACGCAGCAATAATCTGCTCCTATTTTGCTTTAAATGCCTATTGCACTCCCGCTCTAAAGCCACAAAACTGAGCCAATAGAGGCGATTTTCACCGTCTCTAGCCGTAGGGGAAATGGGGTCTGGGAGAAAATGCGTCAATCGACCTACATGCTGGCCATGGCCGGGATTATCCTATCCCTGCTGGTCCCGTTCAGCCTCTATAAGATGGGCGGCACCACGGCCCCCGCAAGCGTGCCTCTGCACCAATCAACGCCGATGGAGGTCGCTGCCGATTTGCCCATGGCGCCGGTCATTAAACAAGTTCTCCGCCCCGCAGCCTATGATGACACCAAACCCAATCTCATCGCTATTCCATGGCATGACCCTCAAGAAATGCAGGGTCTGATCCCGCCAGCTCGCAATAAGGGGGTGGCGTGGCATATTTATAAAACCGAATGGTCGCCGGAAGATGAGCTTGGCTATATGGCGTTTGTCACAGCCATTGGCCGGGCATCTTGTTTTACCATTGATGAATGTTTGCGCGATCCTGCCAACCCCTATCGCGATCTGGACGATGATTTTATCTGGCTCGGGGATTGTGCCGATATGGTCTATATATTGCGGGGATATTATGCGTGGAAAAACGGTTTGCCCTTTTCCTATCAGAACCGTTTACGCACAGCCGATGGGGCTGCGGATGATTTACGCTATTCGCGCGCTGGAAATATTATTCTTGGGCGGCGCGATGTGCGTGTTCCGGTCAATGGTCACCCGATCAATGCGCAAATTTTTCTAAACCGGATGCGGTACGAAGTCTCAACCGCCATGTTTCGTATTCACCCGGAAGGCAAAGCGAATAAGAGCTTCGACGATTTCTATCCGGTTAAACTTGAGCGCAACAAAATCGCTCCCGGATCTGTTGCCTATGACATTCATGGTCATGTGGGTATTGTCTACGAAATTGAACCTGATGGGCGGGTGTTGATCATCGCAGCACACCCGGACCAGACCGTGGCCCGCTCTTGGTATGGACCCAACTTCCAGCGCTCCGGCCCCGAACTGGGCAGCGGTATTAAGGCATGGCGGCCGATAAAATTAGTGGGAGCAACGCAAAAAGCAGACGGTACATGGGTTGGAGGTAAAATTGTCGCCCCCCCCAATGAGCAACTCGAAGCCTATTCCCTGATGCAGTATTTCGGCACTACTCCCAATAGTGCCCGCGACTGGAAGACTGCCGACTTTGTTTGGAAAGGCCGCACCCTCAACTATTTTGATTATGTGCGGCGGGTATTGGCGGAGCCAGGCCGACCCATTGACCCCTTATCCGAGTTTCGTGAGGCCCTGCAAAGTCTATGCGCTGACAGCCAGGCGCGGCGCATCGCGGTGATGTTGGCGGTGCGTAACCGCATCCACGAAAAGCCCCACCCCAAACGTCTACCCGACAATATTTACGGCACCTATGGCTTATGGGAAAGTTTCTCCACCCCGTCGCGGGACGCCCGCCTTAAAACCAGCTTTATCGATGCCCTAAGGGTTGCCCGCCAGATGGTCGAGCGGACCCGCCTGAATGATCCGGAAATTGCCTATGAGGGAGAAAATATCGCACAAGATCTCTTGGATATTTATCAGCGCGAAACCGCCCAATGTAAAATCACCTATCAACGGATGGACGAGACCTATGTGATTATGGATCTTTCCCATATCAATGATCGTCTGTTTCAACTCTCTTTCGACCCCTATCACTGCCCAGAGCGCCGCTGGGGCGCTGTTGGGGAGGAGCTGTCCACCTGTGTCGAGACAGAGGAAAAAACCCGCTGGTATGAGGCCGAGCGCTATCTGCGTTATCAATATAATCGTACCTATGATCAGTTCACCGGCTTTCGTTTGAGTGAGCTACAATCCCCCTTGCAAGCCCCACCCGACAAAGGCGGGATCGGCGCCGCACAACCGGCCGATGTGGATATCCGCCTCTATTTGCAAGAGCAGGCACGACGCAATCAAGCGGTGCTGGCCGGTGAAGCGGAAGCCGCCAATGGAGGGTAATCCCCTCACACCCTAGCCAAGCGGCTCTCTGGCTAGCCAAGGCGGCATTCTGGCTGCATGGCTTTGTTTTTTTGCCCATGAAGGCCTATAGTTTAAGAAAGAGGCCCGAACCCGTCACACAGGAGACTATTATGTCCGGTTTTGTCTATTTTCTCATTCCGCTCGGTCTGGCAGCGACCGCAGCCATATTAGGGGTTGGCATCTATTCTTTCGTGCGCGGCGGGGCCTTTGCCAAAGAACATTCCAACAAGCTCATGCGTCTCAGAGTGATTGCACAGGCGATTACCATAGCCATTATCATGCTATTTTTGTGGCTCGCTGGGCGCAGCGGATAAAGTCAGTCTTGGTCAAACTAAACCGCATAATCACCAAAAGCGGCGATGATGGCACCACCGGTCTTGTTTCCGGTGAGCGCATCGCCAAAACCGATCTGCTGATGGAAGCGATTGGCGATGTGGATGAATTAAATGCAAGCCTTGGCCTCGCCCGGGCCGAAGCCATGCCCAGCGCCTATGAGGCCCTGCTTGCACAAATCCAGAATGATCTATTTGATCTCGGCGCAGACATTGCCACCCCCACCCCTATAAAAGGCGCGCTACGATTGGCGGACGGGGCGATCACGCAAATAGAACAGGCCGCCGAGCACCTTAATGAGCGCCAGCCCCCCCTTACCTCCTTCATCCTACCGGCAGGCTCCGTGGCGATTGCGCGCCTGCACCTTGCCCGGGCCATCGCCAGACGCGC
>JALWRV010000398.1 GCA_027080545.1 Parvularculaceae bacterium | reverse complement strand
ATTGTCGGGCATATCATGCCATTTAAATGTCTGGAAAGACCGCTTGGCCTCCCGTTCCAAAGGATAGCGCGAGAGAACAGCAAACGCATATTGACCCGGATGAATACCATAGCCAAACGCATCATTACCATAGGCCCGAGACCCCGGCACCATCACCGCTTCACCATCACCATCAAAATCAACCCCGGACGGCACCCCCGTATTGGACGGAAAGGCCATGGTATAAGGATAGCGCTTGGCCTCATCCTCCGGGTAGAGATAGTTTTCCTGAAACAGCGCCAGCGCCACCCCGTCCGCATCATAATCAAACTCGTTCAACACCACTATATCCGGATCCACCATACGAATGATCGCCGCCACCGCCTCGATTTGGGGATTGCCTTTGTGCCCCATATCCTCGATCAACGCCCCATCTTCGTCACGAAACAGGGAAACATTAAAAGTCGCCACCCGAACGGTTGGGGTGATGACCGGCACGCCTTCACTTTGCACAGAGGCTTCAACAGGCGTCACCGAGCCTTGTTCATCTTCCGGCGCTTTGCTACAGGCAAAAGCCAACAGCACGATACTCAACAACCATAAGCGCGTCATTTTATTCTCCATTTCCCCACCCCCCGTACGATTTACATCTCTAAACCACAAACCCGACAATCTGTTTGACTTCGCGCAAAATCGGCACGGCAATAGCGTTGGCTTTTTCAGCCCCCGCTTCAAGCTGGCTTTCCAAAAACGCCGGATCATTTTGCAAGCGGCGCATTTCTTCGCTGATGGGGGCGAGCTTATCAACCGCCAGCTCGGCCAGTGCCGGTTTGAACACCCCAAACCCCTGCCCACCATATGCCGCCAGCACTTCCTCAACGCTTTGACCCGACAAAGCCGAATAAATCCCAACCAGATTTTCCACCTCTGGCCGCCCTTTCAGACCCTCAACATTTTCCGGCACCGGCTCGGCATCGGTTTTGGCTTTTTTAATCTTCTTGGCGATCATCGCGGCATCATCGGTCAAATTGATCCGTGACAGATCTGACGGGTCTGATTTCGACATTTTCGCGCAACCATCTTTTAACGACATAATCCGCGCCCCCGGCCCTTTAATCAGCGGCTCCGGCAGCGGGAAAAAATCCTCCGCATGAAAATCCTTGTTGAACTTTCCCGCAATATCCCGGGCCAATTCCAAATGCTGCTTTTGATCTTCTCCCACCGGCACATGGGTCGCCTTATAGGCCAAAATATCCGCCGCCATCAAAACCGGATAATCAAACAAGCCGACACTTGCCCGCTCACTATCTTTCCCAGCCTTATCTTTGAACTGGGTCATGCGCTCCAACCACCCCATACGGGCGACACAGTTAAAAATCCACGCCAGCTCCGCATGGGCACTCACAGCCGATTGATGAAAAATAATCGCCTTTTGCGGATCAATCCCCGCCGCCATATAGGCGGCCGCAATTTCCCGGGTTTGCGCACGCAACGCTTCCGGGTCTTGCGCCACCGTAATAGCGTGCAAATCCACAATGCAATAAAGCGCTTCTTGATCCTCTTGCAGATCGACAAATTTTCGGATGGCCCCTAGATAGTTTCCCAGATGCAAATTGCCGGTGGGCTGCACGCCGGAAAAAACCCGTTTGGGGCCGGAAAAGCGGGGGGCTGTTTCAGCCATGAGAACTCCTGAATAATTAAGAAAATCGGCCCTTTACCTAGCCCAATCAACCGCAAAGGGAAAGCCCTCACCCCTTCTGCCCCATCCCCAATACTTGACGCAAATCCCCCAGACGCGCCCCGCCAAAAAGCAGCGCCAAGGAGAAATAAACCACCAGCCCCGTAACCGCCACGCCTATCAACATTAGCCATTGACGCATAAAAATATGCTCGATCAGCCAAGCACTATTGGACTGCATGGCGTAGACCACATAGCCCATAATCACAGCCGCCAGAAAAATACGCGGGGTGCGGGTGGCGAGGCGCTGATCCGGCTTCAAAATACCGCGCCGATGCAAGCGATAGGACAAAAGACTAATCTCCAACCAAGAGGCCGTGATGGTGGCAATGGGAATGGCAATAAAGCCGATCATGGGAAACAGGCTGATGGACAAAACCGCATTGACACTAATCGCCACCAAAGCCGTTTTCATGGGCGTTTTCGTGTCTTCCCGGGCAAAAAAGGCCGAGGCCAGAATTTTATGAACAATAAAGGCCGGCAGGCCCCAGCCATAGATCATCAAGGCCAGCCCCGTGGCCGCCGAATCACGGTCCGTAAAAGCGCTTTCGGAACGCCCGACAACACTCAGCGCATCGCCCGCAAAATCCTGAAATAGCGCCTGACATAAAAACACCGGCATGGCGATAAGCGCTGCGGCGGCGGGGGCTGCGAACAATAGCGCTAATTCCAACCCCCTATTCATGGTGTTGGTAGCCCGCGCCTCGTCGCCCTCTTTCACCGCCCGAGAAATAGCCGGCATCAACACAATGCCCAGAGCGATACCGATGGCCGCCAAGGGCAATTGATAAAGCTGGTCCGCATTCATCAACCAGGAAATCGCTCCCGATTCCCGCGACGCAATATTGGTGCCGATAATCGTGTTCACCTGCAACGCCCCGGCGCCGATAAAGCCCGGCCAGCCCAGCATCAACAGGCGCTTGGCCCCGGCACTTGGCTTAGGCAAACGCAAGCGCAAGGAAAAGCCCATGCGCCGCGCCCCCCACACCAGCACCGCTAATTGCAACAGGCCGCCCACAAAAACCCCCCACGCAGCCGCCTGCCCGGTTATCTCGACATCCTTATTGGCGAATAACAGCACCGCTGTGATCATTACGATGTTTAACACAACTGGCGCGGCGGCGGCGGCGGCAAAACGGTGCAGCGCATTTAAAATCCCGCCAAACATGCCCACCATGGACATGCAAGCCAGATAGGGAA